>CALRWX020000054.1:0-27474 GCA_943371975.1 Pseudanabaena sp. UWO311
GTACTTCAGAGCCAAATGCAAAAGTTACTACTGTTCCCAATCAGCAAATCGATGAAAATTATTAGCCGTAGCTTTCAATTTGCACTAACGTACAAAATCAAAAAATGTTAGATCCTTCGATCAACTGCTCAACATCAGAAGGAAAATCATCCTTGTCAACCATCTTCCAAAAAAACTATAACAATCATTCTTCCCACCCTCATTTCTTGGATATTCCAACCAAAGAATCACATTTCCATCCATTGACATCTATCAATCTATCTCAACTCCCTCAGTAAGCGCCGAAACTCTAGCATCCCTCTCACTCGTATAAGAGACCAGATTCAAAGGATTTTTCTTCGCATCATTCCACAAAAAATCAAGAAAACTTTTCAACACAACTGAATTTTCTTCAGTAACATTTGCCTTTGCAGTAAAGCGATCGCTCGAAATATTAAAGCCTAAAGAAGTCCGCCTTCTTGACTGTCCCAAGCTTAAATTTTTGGTTGGCTTTTTTAACTTCATATTTTTACTGCCTACACTGCGACTTACAATTTATGGCTGTCAAGATACTTATGTCATAGCACTATGCCCTTCGAGCAAGCCACTTTATCAATTGCATAACTATCCATAACCTCCCCCCGCAGGAGTTTCAATTACAAAAGTATCTCCAGACTTCATTTGAACTGTCGCAGTACTAGTTAAATCGGTAATCGTGTCATCATTCCTAACCACATAATTCCGACCTGTTGCACCCGCTTCACCACCATTTAAGCCAAAGGGAGGAATAACGCGGCTACTCGACAAAATCGCCGCAGTCATTGGTTCTAGAAACTTGATCCGCCGCTTCACACCATTACCGCCTCTGTGTTTGCCCTTACCGCCACTATTTGCCCTGATAGAAAACTCTTCCAAAAGCACAGGAAAGCGCCATTCCAGAATTTCGGGATCGGTGAGTCGCGAATTGGTCATATGTGTTTGAATCCCATCAGTACCATCAAAATCAATCCCTGCACCCGATCCTCCACAAATAGTTTCGTAATATTGATAGCGATCGCTACCAAAAGTAAAATTATTCATCGTTCCTTGTGAGGCTGCCATCACACCCAACGCACCATACAAAGCATTAGCGATCGCCTGTGAAGTCTCCACATTTCCCGCCACCACCGCCGCAGGATAAACAGGATTGAGCATCGAACCTTCAGGAACAATAATTTCCAAAGGTTCCAAACATCCCCCATTGAGAGGGATGTCATCATCAACGAGAGTACGGAATACATACAAAACAACTGCCTTGCAAACGGCAAGAGGTGCGTTAAAGTTATTCCCTAATTGCGCCGAAGTTCCCGTAAAGTCAATCTTTGCCGTTCTCTCAATGGGATCTAAGCTCACGGAAACAACTATTTGACTGCCATTATCAATGGGATAAACAAACCGCCTTTCTTCTTTTTTCCTAGCCAGATTAGCGATCGCCTTCCGAATCGCCTCTTCAGCATTATCGCGAACAAAGCTCATATAGGATTGGACTGTCATCGCGCCATAGTGATTAACCATACGCTGAAGTTCCTTAGTACCGCATTCATTGGCAGCGATCTGTGCTTGCAAATCTGCAATATTTTGAGCAGGATTACGCGCTGGATATGCACTAGAAGTCAACAAAGTGAGGGTTTTCACTTCGCAAAACACACCATTTTTCACAAGCTGGAAATTATCAAAAAGAATTCCCTCTTCTTCGATACTAGTACTATTAGAAGGCATGGAACCGGGGGTAATGCCACCAATATCCGCATGATGCCCACGAGAAGCGACATAGAAAATTGGCTGTTCAGAATTAATAAATACAGGCGTAATCACTGTGATATCAGGTAAATGCGTTCCGCCGTTATAGGGGTTATTAGTCGCAAATACGTCCCCAAAATGGATATTCACAGTTCCCTTTTCTTTGATTAGAGCCTTGACACTTTCACCCATCGAGCCTAGATGGACAGGGATATGCGGCGCATTTGCAACCAATTCTCCCTCTCGATCAAAAATCGCACAGGAAAAATCCAAGCGCTCACGAATGTTTACGCTTGCACTCGTATTTTGCAGCGTGAATCCCATCTGTTCAGCAATGGATTGAAAGAGATTATTAAAGATCTCTAATTTAATAGGATCAGGAAGCGATCCCCCTAAATCCCCCTTGTAAAGAGGGACTTGAAGAGAATCTTCTCCCCCTTGATATTGAGCCGATCGCATCAATATCAAACAATCATCCTCATTTAATTCTGCCTCCCAATTAGGCTCGATCGCATTAGTTCCTGTAGCATCAATAATCAACGCTGCCCCCACAATGCGATCGCCTGCCCGTAAATCCTCACGCCGAAATACAGGAGTTTCACGCCATGCCCCTGCCATGTAGACTTGTACTTTTTGGCGGTTATCGTTTAGCGGTTGGCTATTAGCCTTTTTACTTTTTACTTTCTCCTTTTTCCTTGACACGATAGTTTCCACAGCGATCGCCTCAACGATCAGAGCCTTGTCTGCAAAGATGAAGCCATAGCGCTCCTTGTGGAAGGATTCAAAACTATTTCTCAAATAATCAAAGTTTTCTTGAGAAGAGAAGTGGAGAGGATTGGGAATTACTACCGCTAGGGATGAATCTGTGCCAGTGTAACGCAATCGCAAACTAGTTTCAATCTGCAAATCACTATCTTCATTACCTTGCAAAATTTCGGTTTTTCCCTCTTCACTGAGATTTTGCGCTATAGCTTCCAGTTCTGCAAGCAATTCTAAACTTAGCTCTGACTCCACAGATCGATCGCGAATTGTGCGGATATCTGCTAAACCGATGCCATAGGCGGATAATACCCCTGCATAGGGATGAATGAATACTTGCGTCATACCTAATACGTCAGCGATCGCGCAGGCATGCTGACCACCCGCACCACCAAAACAACATAGGACATATTCGGAAACATCATAGCCACGTTGGACAGATATTTTCTTGATTGCCATCGCCATTTTCTCAACCGCAATTTCTAAGAAACCTTGGGCGACTATTTCAGGCGTAACTGCTTGTCCCGTAGTCTGACTAATGGTTTGCGCTAATTCCGTAAACTTCTCAATCACAACTTCACGATCAAGCGGTAAGTCCCCATCTTCACCAAACACTTTCGGAAAGAAATCGGGCTGCAACTTCCCTAACATCACATTGCAATCCGTTACGGCTAAATTACCGCCATTGCGATAACAGGCGGGGCCGGGGAATGCGCCTGCCGATTCGGGACCTACACGATACCTTGCGCCATCAAAAAATAGTAACGAGCCACCACCTGCCGCCACCGTATGGATTGCCATCATCGGTGTACTCAGCCTCACGCCAGCAACTTCTGTAGATAGCGATCGCTCATAACTTCCCGCATAATGAGCCACATCGGTAGAAGTTCCACCCATATCAAAGCTAATAATTTTCTCGAAACCTGCTTGCAGGCAGGTCTGAACAGCACCAACAATTCCACCTGCGGGTCCCGAAAGAATGCTGTTTTTGCCTTGAAAAGTTTTCGCTTCTGTTAGTCCACCATTGGACTGCATAAACATTAATTTCGTAGTCTGATTCTTCTCTCTTGCGGGAGAGGGGCTAGGGGTGAGGGTCTGATTAAGTTCAGAACTAACGCGATCAACATAGCGCTTGAGAATTGGTGATAGATAGGCATCCACAACCGTCGTATCACTTCGACTGATAAATTTAATTAAGGAACTAATTCCATGGGATACAGAAACCTGCGTGAAGCCAATTTGCTTGGCTAATTCGGCTAATCTTTGCTCATGTTTTGGATAGCGATAACTATGCATTAAGGCGATCGCACAAGCCCTAATCCCCAAATCATAAGTCTTTTGTAATTCTTCAATAGCAGCATTTTCATTTAAAGAAATGAGGACTTTCCCATGAGCGTCATAACGTTCTTCTATCTCAATTACTTGCTCATAGAGCATTTCAGGTAACACAATATGTCTAGCAAAAATATTCGGGCGATGCTGATAACCTATGCGTAAAGCATCACGAAAGCCCTTAGTAATTAATAAAACCGTGCGATCGCCTTTTCGCTCTAATAACGCATTAGTCGCCACAGTCGTTCCCATTTTAATTGCCGCTATTTGCTCAATGGGAATTGCAGCATTGGGAGAAAGCCCTAAAATATCGCGAATTCCTTGAATAGGTGCATCGGTATAGCGATCGGGGTTTTCCGATAGTAATTTATGTAGGATAATTTCACCATCAGGAGCCTGTGCAACAATATCCGTAAAAGTGCCGCCGCGATCAATCCAGAACTGCCATTTAGGATTTGTGTTGATTTTGCTAACCTTTTCCGAATCAGAACTCATGGCAAATGATGTTATTGGGTGAATGTTGCTATAGCTACGCAAAACCAAAATGAGAGTTGTAGGGCTTTGCGCTGCAACTCTCGTTTTGGTTTTGGTTTTGGGTTTGTCCTAATATAATTGGCTACTGCTTTTTTGATGATAGGCGATCGCCGTGAAAGTTATATCGAAATATCTGCAAATCGCTATACAATCCTAATTAATCAAACTAGCGCCTTAAGTACTGATCAAGCATTATGACTACCCATTTTATCACTGCGGAAATTGAGATTAATGAGAATCAAGAAGCGATCGCCAAAACTATTGAACAAGAACTAAGCAAACATGGAGAGCCATTGCGTTGGGCGATCACCTCTGTGGATCATAAAGTTGATCATAAAGTTGATGTAAATACAAGCGTGACCACTCAGACAGCTTGTGTTGAAGCAGTCGTAACCCGTAATTAAAAAATATTGAGGACGGCGTAAGGGACTTGCTATTAATTAAAGTACCAAAGGCTTCGACTACGTTCAGCCAACGTTGGCTGAGCGTAGTCGAAGCCATATAAACGTCGAAGCCATATAAACTTAGTGGGACATTTTTTCTCACCAAGTCCCTAAAGCACCGCATCTTCTTATGTACCAAAAGAAAAGTGGTGGCGTTTCGCGCCACCACTTTTCTTTAAAGAAATATCAAAATGTCTTCTGTAAATTGCAGCGAGCTAGAGGCTAGGATGAGAGGCTCTTCGCATCAACCATTCTAGATCCTGAATTATTCTACTGAATTGAGTTACTAAAGTTTATGAGTACAGGTCGGTTAATCATCCAGTTAGGCATTGCCGCATATATTCTTTTTACTTTACTACCCGATAGTAGTACTCAAATGGTCAGTTTCCCCTTTGTATTGTTATGGCAAGTGGGATTGTTTTGCCTTGCGATCGCGGGGTTACTTAATCTCTGGCGCAAGAATAAACCCTTTTATTTATTAGGTAGTGGGTTTGATTGGGTAGCTGGTTCTGGCTTTGTGACATTGTGCTTGTCAACAATTTTTTCGGAGTTTCCCAATCAAAGCATGTGGTACAGCCTGACTGCTTTTGGCTATTTGATTGCTGCATATGTGACTAATAACTTTTTGCATATAGCGGTTCCCAGTCTGCTGCAGAGGGTTGTTTCTCCGCCTTCGGCGGAGAAACAACCTATTCATGGCGAGGCTAAAGTAGAGGAAACCAGTCCTTCACCATTGGTAAAGATTTTACGATTTCAGGGTTTACTTGGAATTGTGGTAATTATTGAAAGTCTATTTCTATGGACAACTCAAACATGGTTGCCACAATTAACGCAATTAGCAAAACTGAATCAATGGGGATTGAATTTAAACTATGACTTTTCGGATTTGCAATCACGAAATTGGGCTCCGATGGGACATCAAAATTATGTGGCAGGATTTTTGATATTGCTTTTGCCAATTTTAGGGAGCTTGGCGATCGCGCAAACAGGTAAGTGGCGATCGCTATGGCTCGCAGGAATTGGCTTAGGCCTGGTTGATTTATATACCACCAGTTCACGGGGCGGATTTTTGGGGCTGGGAGCGATTGTATTGTATGGAATTATTGTGGCGCTATTGCGGAGTAGGATTAGCCGCAGTTGGGTAATTGTGGGCGGAAGTGGGGCGATCGCGTTATTGGGCTTACTGATTGCTACGAATAATCGATTGAAATCGCTAGTATCGGGGTTAATTTCTAGTTTTGGGAATCCCATCCAAGGTACAGGGGAGTTAATGTTTCGGGCGATCGCGGCAGATGCGGGTTGGCACATAGGCTTAGAGCATTGGCTATTTGGGGCTGGAGCAGGTTCAGTAGTAATGCTATATCAGCAATATCGTCCACAATGGGCAGGGCGTGAAGCGGAAATTTTGTTTCAGTTGCATAGCACACCTGTACATCTCTGGGCAGAACTAGGTATTGGCGCGGTCATCACTTTTGTATTTTTATTAGTGGCGATCTCTAGTTTATGGATCAGATTGCATCGATCACCTAGTTGGCAAGCTCATCCACAGGATCAGGCGATCGCCTATGGAGTATTTGGCAGTTTGCTTGGCTATGGCATGTTGGCAATTACCGACTATCAGCTTGATGTCCCTTCAATTAGTGGCAGTTTAGTGATTGTGTTTGCTTGTTTGGCATATTTAGGACAAGTCCACACCAAGCAATTAATTACCCTTGGCTATTACAAACAGCCACGCCTATGGTTGGCGATAATTGCCACAGTTTATTTAGGTGCGGCGATCGCATGGTTAGTTCCTGTGAATAGGGCTTGGCAAGCTTCTAGTGTGGGTTTTATTTATTTATCAAAGGCGAAAGGTGATTTAGCTTCGGCTAAACAAGAATCTTTGCCCGACGTAATCACAGCGATCGACAAGTTTCAAGATCGCCTCAAACTTGCTAATCAAATAGCCCCTTGGGAGCCTTACTATCCTTATCAGTTGGGCTGGAATTTATCAGATTTAGCGATTAGTTATCCTAATTTGCCGCAGTCACAGGCTTGGCAAAAGGATGGTTTGACATGGATGAAAACGGCGATTGCGACTAACCCCAATAATGAGGCTACCTACAATTCGGCAGCATGGCTAAGTTTGCGCCAAGAAGGCGCTCAGTCAGCACAAGAAGCAGAGTCTTATTTTCGTCGCGGTTTAGAACTCGTTTCTACTAAGCGATCGCTTTATTTTGGGTTAGGACTGAGTTTATTACGTCAGGGCAAAACAGAGGAAGGGCTTAAGGCGATCGCGAATGAAGTTATTAACGATCCTATTTTTATCACTAGCCCAATTTGGACAGAGACAACTTTTCAGCCCCTGTATCCGCAAGTAGTAAATTATCTAAATCGCGCCTATCGCAATCCTAGCCAAAATCTCAAACTTGCCGCTTTAAAGTGGTGGACAGGACAACCCGATGCAGTTACCGCCCTGAAACAAACAGGAAATCCCTCGGCTATATTGCTAGCTAAGGCAATCACTAATGATACAGACGGATTAGCGTCGGTGAAGCAAAATCCGCAAACGCCTTTAGAAATGGTGATTTCCGCTTGGCTAAATCCGAATATGCGCGATAAATTACTTGAGCGTGCCTATGTATTTGCTTCTAATAGTTTGCCCGATGAGCGATCGGCTGCGATAGTTCGTAACCTGAGCGATCGGATGAAACAATCTTCTAATTTTGATGAATTGTTACGCAAACCTCTATCAGCTAATAGTCCACTTATATTTAAATACCGTCGGGCAAGATTGGGTTTTGGAGTGGTTAGTCGCCATATTGATGGAGTAATTCCTCTCGACTTTTTTAATGTCAACGATCGCGCTGAAATATCTCTTTTTTTCAAAGATTTATTTTCATAGGCAAGGGTCTTAAGCCCCTTGCCTGTGATATTTATAGGGCTAATTTCCAGATTTTGATTTTGCCATCAAGACTGCGACTAATGAGAAATTTTTGATTAACGTGAGTTCGGGATAAGCAATCCCTGAAAGTCTAGATTTCTCGTGGTTAAGTCATTACATAATTTCAAAACTGTTATCAATAAGATCCATAATTGAGAACAGTACTCTATAGTCACTAAAATTCGCAATCATGAGCCTTATTGCGAATAAAAAGCCCTTTAACAACACAACTAAATCCTTGTTCTGCAACGTTTATAGCGATTTTCTTATCCCGAACTCACGTTATTTAAGTTGCTTTGGATGCCTCAAATCATGAGATGAAGACTCTGTGCATCCTCATCTCATTGCAGTTTTATCTCGAAAAGCGACGCTTAATTTGATTGGTGAGAGCGCTGATTTCAGGGATTTTCATTTGCACAGCGATCGCTCCAAATATTCCTAAACCAACGGCACTAGCGATCGCTAAACCACCCAGTTCTGCGCCAAATCTTGCCACAACACTCATAGTTTCAAAATTTTGACTTAACAAATGATAAATCCACCAACTTACTCCGCCCGCGATCACACTAGCAATTGTTAATCCCAAAATTGTGATGCTCCAACTCTTGAGAGGCATTCCATTGAGTCGACGATCGAGTAAATACATCATCACAATCATCGAAATCACATTTACGGAAACGGTCGCTAATACCAGACCCGGAGCACCAAATTTTTGGACTAAGAAATAATCAAATAGCCCATTTAAAAAGATATTAACAATACTGATTTTAAAAGGTGTATCGCCATCCCCTAACGCATAAAACACCCTTACCAAAACATCGCGCCCCAAATAAACAAACATCCCAACGGAATAAGCCATTAATACGGCTGCCGTCAACTGGGCAGCTTCCCTATCAAAAGCATAGCGCTCATAAACCACCTGCGAGATCGGGAAGGCAAGAGCTACCATTAAGGCACTCAAGGGCAACATCGTTAAAGCGGTAAGCATTAAACCCTGACGAATGCGCTGTTTTAGTTCATCCCAATTTTCAGGAGCTGTCAGCTTAGATAGCACAGGAAATAATGGCACAAGGATCACATTCGACAAAATGCCTAAGGGCGTTTGCACTAGTAAGCCTGCATAGCCCATAGCTGACACTGCCGCCGCCGCATTAGGTATAAAGGACGCAAAAAATAAATCTGTCCAAACGTTAATCTGTAACATTCCCGATGAAAAGGTGGCAGGAACCATGATTTTCATCACTTCTTTAACTTCAGGGCGCTGAAAATCAAACCGCAACTTAAAGCCACCCATACCCGATTTGATTTGTACAGGTAATTGCACTAGCCATTGCAGCACAGCTCCTGCAAGAGTTGACCAAGCAAGTACTGCACCACCTAAAACCGCATTCTCTGGTGATAAGATTTTGTCCCCCACCATAAGGAATAATCCGCCAATGCCTACTAATACAGTCAAGCTAGAGAAGATAGGGCTAACTGAAGGTAACCAATAAGTATCTGAAGCATTGAGCGCACCGAAACCGATCCCCACTAGTCCTGCTAAGACTGCCATCGGAGCCATGATTTGAAACTGCTGAATGGCAATATCTTTGGTGATTTTTAGATTTTGAATATCGGTGAAGGAAATACCTTTAGCGAGTAAATCTGCTTCTGGAACGAATAGTCCGGGGGCGACTAGGTGCATTAATGGATCAGCAAAAATCACCAGTGCCACTGTCACCAATAGCAAAATCCCTGTAACGATGGTGGTGATGCTATCGATGATGGTGGCAACTTCGCGGCGATCGCGTTTTGCTAAAACACTGACGATCGCACTATGAAAGGGACCATTAATGCCGCCGAGCAAAATTAATAAAAATCCAGGGATGACATATGCGAAGTTATACGCACCATAGGCAGTGCCATTACCAAAGGCGGCGGCAATCGCCACTTGGCGCAGTAATCCAAATATTTTGCTGAGTAATGTGGCAACTGCCACAATCGTGGCGATATTGAGAAGCGATCGCTTAGTGGATTGTGTTGGTTGATTTTCTACGACGAGATCTTCTTCTTGGTTGCCAGACAAAATTGGTGCTACCCCTTGCAATTTAGACTCTGAAAAATGTAACACCAAATTACATCGTTATGCTAATTATAGCTGCTGCCAAGTGTATTGAGATTTAAGAGAGGTAAGATAACATCACATCGTACCTCTCTTAAATCTCTGAGACTAAAAAAGCTCTGATTGCCAAACAAAATGGCTAGCTACCAGCGCTTTCGTAATATCTACGATAGGTTACACAAGGAAGTCACTTAGTAAAGCTCTTCTTCTTTATGGGTTTCAATAGTGACATCAGAGGTTGGCTTTGCAACACAAGTCAAAATATAACCAGCCTCGATTTGATCATCATCCAAGAAAGACTGATCAGCTTGATCAACAGTACCACTAACGATTTTACCTGCACAAGAAGAGCAAGCACCAGCGCGGCAGGAATAAGGAAGATCTAGACCTTCAGCTTCTGCAACATCAAGGATGTACTCATCATCAGGAACAGCAATGGTTTTGTTGATGCCTTCAGCTGCGTTAATAAGCGTTACTTTATATGTAGCCATGTTTTCCGTAATAAACCTGTTAAAGATTGCAGCCCTGATCATAAGTGATATCTGAAACCTAAACAAGAGAGAAATAATTAGTTGGTTAAATTTATCGCGCTCAAATCTAAATAGGCAAAAGCTTTAACTACCAATTAATTTTGCTAAGGAATCTCCAAAAGAGAGGCTGAGCAATGCGCCGCATCTTTTTTGGGGTTAGATACTAAAAAGCTCTGATTGCTGAAAATGTTAGCCAGCAATCAGAGCCTTCAAAATATGTATAACGAAGGAGCGATTTAGTAGAGAGCTTCTTCTTGATGGGTCAAAACTTCAAGATCAGATTGAGGATAGGTGACACATAGAAGAGCATAACCAGCTTCGATTTGCTCATCATCTAAGAAGGACTGATCGCCTTGGTCAATTTCGCCCTTAAGGATTTTACCTGCACAGGAAGAGCAAGCACCAGCACGGCAAGAGTAGGGAAGATCGATGCCTTGAGCTTCGGCAACATCAAGAATGTACTCATCAGAAGGTACATCAATAGTTTGAGAGTTACCTTCGTTATCAATCAGTTTTACTTTGTAGGTAGTAGCCATGAATGTAATAGTCCTCTTAAAAATTGCAGCTAAACTAATAAACGGGGTCTTAAATCTGTACCCAAGTATAGGCAGTCAGCCAATTTCCGTTTATTTCCATCACCCACAAGGGCATTAAAACGCATCATATCGCTCTTGGCATCACCGCGAACATTGATCTTCTTATTTCTATCATTAGTTATAGGCGATAGTTATCGATCGCTTTCAAAGCTCTTTTTTAAGTAAATCTCTTGCTAGAAAAGGTTTACAGCCATTTTAATTAACTTATAAAATGATGAGTTTTGGTTTGTATTTTGCTTTAGCTAATAAGTTTTTATTATTTTATCTGTGAATGTAATCACAGTCTGGGTTTTGATATGAAAATTCAATCATTTAAAACCTATAGCAATGCAAATTTTGCTATAGCTATCGCTAAATGTGTTATCAGCAGATAAGACCCAAAGAGATAATGGCGGCGCAAAGCGCCGCTATTATCTCTTTGGGTAAAACTATCAAAAAGATCGTAAGGTGATCTTTTTACTATTTAAGGATTGAGCTAAAGTTGGCTAACTGGCGGCTGTAATTGCGGATAATACCTAGCAGATTGAGGCGATTTTGGCGCACTTGGGGATCTTCTGCCATCACCAGCACATCATCAAAGAATTTAGCTAATACTGGCGCGATCGCTTTAATTCCTTCCATCAGTTGATCATCGCTAGGCTGACTAGCTAATGCGGCGATCGCCTTATACAATTCCTGCTCGGCAGGTTCAACTAGCGCATCAGTATTAATCACTGACTTGGCATCAACTGTAGAGTTATCGAGATTACCCTGAACTGCGAGGCGAGAAGCTCTCACGATTGGCTCATAGATGGCGCTAAGAGTGGCACTTTCGCGAGACTGTTGCAAGAAATGGGCGCGTTCTTTGATGCGAGTGAGATTGCTTAAGCCTTGCAATGTATAAGCGATGTCGTCAGTACCTGTGACTGCATCAACAAGATCATACTCAACACCTTGTTCTGACAAAATTGTGTCGCAGCGTTGCTTAAACCATTTATAAAGATTTTCCAACACGGTTTCTGCGGGTTTCGCCAGCAAACTCTTTTCAGAATAAAGGGCGATCGCTGCTTGCAATAGTTTCGGTAAATCTAGAGAAAATTCACTTTCCCATGCAATCTGGACAACGCCAGTAGCAGCACGACGCAGCGCGAAGGGGTCAGATGAACCAGTGGGAACAATGCCTAAGCCAAAAATTCCTACTAGAGTATCAATGCGATCAGCGATCGCCACGATTTTTCCTGTCAGTGAAGTGGGCAAAGCATCGCCTGCGCCCTTGGGTTGATAATGCTCACGAATGCCTGTTGCCACAGCTACAGGCTCTTTACTAGAGAGTGCATAGTAATAACCCATTTGACCTTGCAGTTCAGGAAATTCCTTGACCATCTGCGTGACCAAATCGGCTTTAGCAAGCTGGGCTGTGCGATCAATTAGTACTTGCTCAGCTTCGGTAATTTCCAAATTTGCAATTGATGCAGTTACTAACTTAGCGATCGCCCTAATCCTTTCTACTTTCTCAGCAACAGACCCAAGTTGTGATTGAAAAGTGACTTTTTCTAAAAGTGGTAAGAAAGTTTCTAAATGTACGGCGCGATCGCTGTTGTAAAAGAATTTACCATCGGATAAACGTGCCCGAATTACACGTCCATTACCTGCTGAAATCAACCGTGATTTGTCAGGGTCACCATTGGAAATAGTGATAAAGCGCGGTAATAGTTGATCAGGATTTTGAGCCGAATATACAGGAAAATATCGCTGATGGCTGACCATCTCAGTTTTAATGACGGGCTGAGGCAGTTCTAAAAACTCAGCCTCAAATTCACCAATTATCGCCGTCGGAAATTCTACTAAATAGGTAACTTCCTCAAGCAAATCGTCAGGAATTTCGGCTTGCCCAGCAAACAATTCAACAATGCTATTAATTTGCGTGAGAATATGGGTCTGGCGTTCCTTGCCATTAACTAAAACAAAAGCTTCCCGTAAAGTTGCTACATAATCTTTGGCTGTGTCAATAATCACTGATCGCGGATGTAGCACTCGATGTCCTTGGCTAATGCGATCGCTCTGCACATTTTCTAAAGTGATCGGTAAAATTTTTGAATTAAACAGCGCTACTAACCATCGAATTGGACGGGGGAATTTGAGATCGCCATTGCCCCAACGCATCAAGCGCTTACCTTCGAGTCCAGTAATCCAACTGGGAGCTAATTCTCGCAAAATATCCGCAGTTGGACGACCAACGATTTGCTGACTAGCAAAAACAAAATCGCCTTTATCAGTCTCTTTAATAAAAATATTCTTGAGGTCAATACCCTTTGATTTGGCAAAACCTAGCAACGCTTTAGTCGCTTCACCATGAGGATCACCATTCACAAAGGCAGAACCCACCGCAGGCCCTTTTAACTCGACAGTGCGATCGCTTTGTTGATCTGGCAAACCCTCAATTAATATTGCCAAACGACGGGGCGTGCCATAAACATTGACCTTACTCGTAGTTAGTTGGTGTTCATCTAAAATCTTAGGGATACGCTCTTGCCATTGGCGCAGAGCGCTGACAATAAAACTAGCAGGTAACTCTTCAGTACCAACTTCTAACAGAAAACTTGCCATAACCACGAGTTGAGGGACGTTAATCAGTTTAACGCAACCAAAACCCATTTTTACGGAATGTGCTTAGGGACTCATCGTAAAACAAAGAACTCTCACAGAAGAGTTGTTTGCACAGAATAGCCTAAATGCTTCCATGCTGCCGCCGTAGCCACTCGACCGCGTGGGGTGCGATTAATATAGCCAATCTGCAATAAATATGGCTCATAGACTTCTTCAATGGTGTGAGCATCTTCACCTGTAGCAGCAGCGAGCGTATCTAGCCCCGCAGGTCCTCCATTAAAGTTCTCAATCAGAACCGTGAGTAATTTGCGATCGATCCAATCCAAACCCTTAGGATCGACATTAAATAATTCCAGAGCCGATTCTGCGATCGCCCCTGTAATTTGCTCACCCTTTGCCTTAACTTCGGCATAGTCACGCACCCGTTTTAACAGACGATTCGCAATCCGAGGCGTACCTCTAGATCTCGCCGCGATCGCGATCGCGCCATCCTCATGAATTTGTGTATCGAGAATCTTAGCGCTGCGCGAAACAATTTGCGTTAGTTCATCATGCTCATAAAAGCGGAAATGCTGCACAAATCCAAATCGATCACGCAATGGCGAAGATAACGCCCCAATTCTCGTCGTTGCACCGATCAGCGTAAATTTATTGAGTTGCACGCTGCGAATCCTTGCGCCCTGTCCCTTGCCAATCGTGATATCAAGGCGATAATCTTCCATTGCTGGATAAAGAATCTCTTCCGTTACACTAGGTAAACGATGAATTTCATCGATAAAGAGAATATCTCCCTGTTGTAATGAAACTAATAAACCTGCGACATCGCGAGGACGCTCAAGGGCAGGAGCCGAAGTGATTTTGCATTGCACGCCCATCTCTTGAGCAATAATTAGGGCAAGCGAAGTTTTGCCTAATCCGGGGGGGCCATAGAGCAGTAAATGATCAAGTGCCGATGAACGAGACTTTGCCGCCGCGATCGCGATATGGAGTAATTCCTTTAAGTCTTTCTGCCCTATGTAATCTTGGAGATTTTTAGGGCGAATATTAATGTCAGTACTAACTTGACTCGCATTAGCAGATTTATCTTTCGCTAATTGATCCTCTAATTTCTCCTCTGGAGTTGCTTCCGCTTGCAATAGATCTAGCGCCTGTTGCATTTCTGGCGATGGCAGATCTTTTTTGGGATTGCGACGAGTTGATTTTTTGCTAGGAACTTTCTCAGGAAATGGTACAGGACTTTGAGCAGTTTGCTCACTAACTTGATTAACAACCTGATTACTAGAGCGATCGCCTTCAGAATTTGGACTCGGCTTAGAGGAGATAATTGCCATATGCGTTAGGTTGCTCAAATTTATAAATATCTTCGATCAATTCTGTCCAGCCATCAACTAAAGAAGCCAAAATCTTTTCACCTTTTTCTTTAGTGGCAGCTTTAGCATCACCTAAAACTCCGCTTTGAGTCAAATCCCGCGTTACCCAAGCAAACGGATTTGCCCCTTCCATACTCAGCATACTATTTTCAGGCAATCCATAGGGATATTCTGTCACCGCCTTCTTCATGTCCACCTGTTCAGACAAGAGCGCCAACATCAGGCTAGTCTCTGCGTCACCACCATGAATTCCCAGTTCTAGTTCCTTTGCCGTTAGTAGCTCTTTCGATACATTAGGAACTCGCCAAGTAAAGAGAGGAAAAATTAGAAAATCAGGATGTTTTTCATGTAAGTCCCTTGC
Organism: Pseudanabaena sp. UWO311; assembly: GCA_943371975.1. Taxonomy (GTDB): domain Bacteria; phylum Cyanobacteriota; class Cyanobacteriia; order Pseudanabaenales; family Pseudanabaenaceae; genus Pseudanabaena. The sequence goes on from CALRWX020000054.1 coordinate 15,294, forward strand.
GATGATTTCTAGAATTTGTGGCTGCCCCCCGTGGGAATTCATGAATGCTAACTTACGAAATCCTGCTCGATAAATACTTTCAGCAATATCTGTCAATACCGCCAACATTGTCTGTGTACTCATGGTAATCGTTCCTGCAAAAGTACTATGTTCATTTGATTTACCGTAGTACAAAGGCGGCAAAGCATAGGCAGGAATCGCAGGATCTAGTTTTTCTAAAGCCCTCGCTAAAACCCCAATACTAATTTCTGCATCGACAATTAATGGCAAATGTGCCCCATGCTGCTCGATCGCTCCCATCGGCTGAATAATTACCACATTTTCTTTGTTGGGCATTGCGGCGATCGCTGGCGATGTCAGGTAAGCAAAATATCGCTCAGCAGGAAAATAATTCATAGAAATAACATGGTAAGTGGAAAATGTAGGGTCTAAAGAACGCAGGCGATTGCCCTCTGCACTTTGTTTTCCTAATTTACATTAGGCAACCTTCTAGCTCAGGATATTTAGAAAATAAGCTGTCAATACTAGCAAGGCTTGCGTCATATTCTAAAGCAGTGGCGATGATTAGGCGATCAAATGGATCTTTGTGAATGGGCGAGAGGTTTACGGCTCTGACCGTAATTGCGGGAGTCAGTGGCAATAGTTCGATTCCTGCGGGAGCTAACGAATCAGTAAACCAATCATGAACGGGTATATGTATTGCTAATCTGCCTTTGTTATAGGCTAGAGCAACTTCATAGCAAGATATTGCTGACACTGCAACTATTTCTGCTTGCCGAATTTGTGCTAACCACTGTGTAGAAATTTGATCGAAGTTTTCGTTGACATACCAAATCCAGATGTGGGTATCGAGAATTACCATTTCAGACATTCCCAATCCTCTTCATCGACGATTGGGCTAACAATATCACCTAGAATTTCAACTTTTCCAGCTAGATGCTTTGGTGTTGTGCGCTTTGGGTTTTTGTGAAGGATATCTTGGTCGGGTACAATCTCTTTCTGTTGTGGAATAGATATTGATTTCAGATATAAGCTAACGATCGCTTGTAATGCTTGACGATGTTCTGAGGTCGCATTTTGGTATGCATCAGCGATGGGAGCTTCGACTTCTAGGGTAATTTGTTTGATCATGGTTTTATTAATATGGGTATCAAGAACAATTATTTCAGACATTCCCAATCCTCTTCATCGACAATGGGACTGACGATATCGCCTAATGTTCTGCCTTTACCAGCCATGTCAGGGATAGGAAAGCGGCGGCGTTTTGTTTGGGGTTTAGTTTCCTCTAGGATGGTCACGATAATTCGTGCTGAGATAATTTCTGGTTGTTCGGACAGCCACTTAATTTGTCCGTTTTCATAGGTTGCTTCATAACTTTTGAGCATGGTTGTTTATCTCCTTAAATTTATGCTTATTTTTTGTTTATTGATGAACAATGACTGAATCTCGTGACATTTCAATCAAAGAATGCTGCTCTAGCAAATCCACTACCTGACCTAGGTTTTTAACGAATAATGATTCCAGTTCTTTGTTGCTGATGTTGCCTGTTGTTACTAGCAAAAGCTTGTAAGGCTCTTGGCTAACATAAAAGGAGTCCAAAAAATCGGAATCTTTGGTAATGACAATTCTCTGTTCGCGAATTGAGAGTGTATTAATTTCCGTGTCTGGTGTGGCATTTTTGAGGGCTAATTCTTTGGTATGGATTGCATCATGTCCCATTGATTTTAAAAGATGGGATAAACGCATGGGTAATTGAGCATCAACAAGAAATTTCATACAAGAACCTTGTGGATACTTTTTACTTGGGTTAGTTTAGTGGCATAGGCTAGGACTGCAAAAATATCATCTCGCTCTAGATCGTCATAGTCTTCGAGGATTTCTTCGGTGGTCATGCCTGAACTGAGGAGTTCTAAGATCATCTCGACGGGATAGCGCAAACCTCTGATGCAGGGTTTACCATGACAGATATTCCAGTCTATTGTGATTCGTTGTAATAGCATATTTAGATAGTCCTTGTTGAACGGGTTGAGACGATTCTACTCTGGTTAGATGGAAAGGGATTTGTCAAATTCTTGTTTTTTGCCAGAGATTAAAGAGCGTAGGCGATCGCCTTCTTCCTGCTGTTTCCTATTCTCAAGTTCTCACCGATCGCTTGATCAAATTGGATAGCTTCGTCTTGTGATTCTTCGGCTAGATCAAAGGCATAAATTTCTTCTAGTTCTTCTAAACGAGCAAGCAGCTTTTGATAATAGTCAAATTCTACAACCACGCTCAAACGTTGACCTTGAGCATCAACAATGTATTGTTCGCTAGTTGTTTGCATTGGTAACTCCTAATTATTGCGGTTGAGTCAATTATAGGCGGTTTTAAACCATGAAATTTATAGGCACACTTTTGGCTTACAATAAAATCTTTACCGGTTTGGTAAAATAAAGTTAGAATATATAAGTATGAAGGTTACTTTTAAAAAACGTAGAAACTGCGTAAGTTTTGCGAATCAAAGTCAAGTTCCAAAAAACTACGCGCCCGATTAGCTGACCTCGTTGCAGCCAAATCGGTGCAGGATCTGGTTTATGGAAAGCCTCATCCTTTAAAAGGCGATCGCTTAGGTCAGTTTGCTCTATCTCTGGAAGGTGCTGAACGGCTTGTATTTGAACCAAGTAATATTCCAATTCCACACAAAGAAGATGGCGGTATTGACTGGGCAAAAGTAACTGAAGTCTGTATTGTATTTATTGGAGATTACCATGACTGAACAAGATGTGTCCTTTACTCCACAATGGGTGTCACCCCCTGGGGATACCATTGTTGATGCGATTGAAGAACGGGACTGGACGCAAGCGCAATTAGCTGAACGTCTTGGCTATACTGAAAAACACGTTAGTTTATTGATTAATGCCAAGGTTCCCATTACTGAGGAATCTGCCCAAAAGTTGTCAAGGGTGATTGGCAGTACGCCAGAGTTTTGGTTGCGGCGAGAGGCTCAATATCGCGCTCAATTAGTACAAATCGAAGAAAGAGAGCGTTTACAATCTTGGATTCCTTGGCTCGATCGCCTTCCTGTTAAAGATTTAATGAAGCAGGGAGCAATCGCTAAACGACGCTTAGATTCTAAAAATAAGCCTGAGATTGTGAAGGAGTTACTACAACTTTTTGGGGTAGCTTCTCCTGACAATTGGGAAACTTGTTATGAACAAAAACAGGTCTCTTTTCGCCGCACTCGCAAGGAACAAAGTAATGTGGGGGCAATTTCGGCTTGGTTACGTTTGGGTGAGATTGAGGCAGAAAAGGCTGATGTTCCTAAATATAACAAAGCAAAGTTTGAGAAAGCGGTTCAAGAGATACGGAAACTGACGGTTTTACCTCAAGCGGAATTTATGCCGCAGATGCAGAGATTATGTAATGATGCGGGTGTGATTTTGGCGATCGTACCTGTGATTTCTTGTGCTTATACGAGTGGGGTGGCGCGTTGGTTAAATCCTCACAGAGCATTGATTCAGCTTTCGTTGTATGGCAAACAGAACGATCGCTTTTGGTTTACTTTCTTCCATGAGGCGGCGCATATTTTGCTGCATGATAAGAAGGACATTTTCCTTGATGATTCTGGTAGTGGCGATCGCCTTGAGTCGCAACAGGAGGATGAGGCAAATGCTTGGGCAAGGGAGTTTTTAATTCCATCAGAGTATGATGCGGAGTTATGTATGCTGCGATCGCGTGAGGATGTGATTGGTTTTGCTGAGAGGCTTGGGATTCATGCTGGAATTGTGGTTGGACGATTGCAATTTGATCAGCTCATTGAGCGTAACAGTAAGCTAAATACTTTAAAACTAAGTCTTACCACTAAAGATTGATGTTAGTCGGGGAATTTTAGGTTATTGTTTGTAAAATGAAATTAATTAGTTGATTATAATGTCAAATTCTCAAGTATCTGCATCCTCTTCGGATATTGTTTCTCAGCAACCTGAATCAATTATACGTCTTGATGATTTTAAATCATTCTTCTATCAACTTAACGGAAAGCCTGACACTGAAATTCGTTTATTAAAAGCAAAAAAAATCTTAGAGATAGCAGATATTAGAAGCATTAATGAGCAAGTGGCAGCAAAGCTTGAAAACCATGAGATAAAAGCAGAAATTTCATCAATTAATTTTGTACTTTCAAACAGAAAAATTAAAGATTACTCCAATTGGTTAGAGTTTGAAAGAGAGAATTGGGACACTAAAAATGAGAAGATCCAAACAGTTAGTATCAAGTGGGATATATTGATAAAGTTACCTAAATTTACTCTTCCACAAAGGCATTCAATGAAGCTGAGAATTGGTGGAGATATTCTACCTAAAGATATATTTCAGTTGATGTTGACAAGTGATGATATATCCCAACTCATAGAAGCCCAAACCCCTACTGTTTATAAGGTTGATTTTATTAACGATATTATTGCTGGTGAATTGCTTAATATTGTTGATAACTGGCATCAAGGCTTGAAAGATTGCCCTAAATCTGCTCCAATTGAAGAGTTTTTTAAGAAAAATGGGAAGTTACTCATCAGCCCACTTGTACGATACTCTGTGCCTGTTCTATTTTTGACAATTACCTCTATATTTTATGATTCGTTATTACCTTTTTTTAGAATACAAAATACAATTTCAATTGATAGCTTGCAGAAAACTGCTGTGTTTATGATAGCTATTTTTACGGTTGGTCTATTTGTAGGGCGTAAAACAGAAGAATTTATAGACAAAAAGGTAGATAAACTTGAATGTCATCCAAAGTTTTCTATTACGCGAGGCGACAAAAAAGCTGTAGAAGAGTATGAGAAAAGCAATAAAAAGCTAACTCAGGAAATAATTAGTAGAATCTTATGGACTGTATCTTTATTTCCATTAACTTATTTACTAAAGATTCTTGCTGATTACATAATTGATTAGACTAGGATCAGTTTACTTAAATTTCAGATTTTAAATTTAGAAGATCTCAAGTGATCGCATGATGTTGCGATAATTAATTCATACCATTACTTCCAATAATCCACAAACAACAGAAAGTAAAATTATACAAACACTACCTAAAATCGAAGAAGCATTAATCGCAGTTATCAAAACCTTACCAACTGAAAAACAGCAAGCACTATTAGAGTTTGCCGAAGTTTTGCAAGCCAAAACAGCACTTAAAACCCCAAGTAAAAGTGTCAAAGGCTTATGGGCAAATGCAGATATTAACCTCACCGAAGAAGAACTTTCTACAAACAGAAAAGAAATGTGGGTAAACTTCCCCAAGAATATTGAAATGTGAAACTTATCGAATATTCAGACAATTTGGTAGCTTTAAAAGCAGATGTTGTTAAGCGATCGCCTGATATCGCGATCGCTAATCAGCACTGGTCAGCTTAAGCGTGATCGACGTATTTGCGTCTTTTTTGTCGTCATGAAATGAGCGTTTTAGCACTCATCCCTCATTAACTGACTAGTGCCTTTAATTGATAATTCGTAATTGATAATTTGCAATTCTCTACTCAATAAAGCGGATAAACTTGACTTTTGGGTTTTCTAGCTTTTTATACTCAGAAGCTCTCGCCTCAATATCTTGTAACTGCCCGATCGCTAATCCACAGGGTCTACCATACTTAGCCTTAACGCGATCGCTAGCAATATTAAGAGCAGTTCGCGCAGATTCCACAAATTCATCTAGTTTGTATTCAACATCGGGGGCAAAGTATTCTTTGACGATCAGTGATGGAGAATAGCAAGTCTGCTCAGTACCATCAGGCCAGCTAATTTGGAAATTGATTTGAGGCATAGGTTTGGTGATTGGCTGCTGATAATTCGTAATTCGTAATTAAATTATAGCTTTCTCCGTTCAAGTAGACTCTATAAAAGAAGTCTTTGATATTCCTCCAGATGCATTTTTGCCGATCGCTCCCAACCATAATTAGCTAAAATGCCCTGACTAGCTTGGATTAAGGAATTTGCAAGATCGGGATTATTGATTGATCGCATGGCTTGGGCGATCGCTACCACAGTATCAGGATCGACTAATAATGCTTGTGTAGGTGTTAAGAACTCAGTAAACGGTAAAATATTAGAGGTGATGATCGGTAAACCTGAAGCGATCGCTTCAAAAATTACTAATCCCCAACCTTCCTTTATTGAGGGGAATACAAATACATCGGCACAACGATAAATCGTGCATATTTCTGCATTAGATAGTATGCCCGTAATTACAACCGATTTACCAATATCAATCCCTAATTTTTGAGCCGTAGACAAAAAATTATCGCGATAATCTTGGTAATCGAAGAGCGTGGAACCACCTGCGATCGCTAGCTGAGCATTGGGGAAATCAGACAATACCTGTGAGAATGCTTTTAAGAGATTGATGGAATTTTTCCTTGGTTCGATACCGCCCACTGTGAGATAAATTGGCGAACCAGTTAAGCCTAAGCGCTGCTTGAGTGGCTCCTCAGAACCATCTTTGGGATCGGAAAATCTGCTTACATTAATACCATTCATGACTCGTGGCGCATGGATCTGATAATCTTTTTGAATCTGCTTCTGCCAACTATCACTCACACATAGACATAACGAAGCTTCGCGAATGGAACGATCCTGACAATCGCGTAAATAGGGGCTATTGTAATCTTCAATATGGTGAATTGTGCGGATAAAGTGGGGAATGATTTGGCGCGATCGCAAAATAGCTAGAGCATTGCCGCTGATGCAGTCTTGAGCGTGATAAATGTCATAATCTAGCTGCGAATTTTGCGAATAATTGATGAGATCATCCACAAATTCTTGGATACGCTGCTTAATCAATAAATCAATCTCATTTGAGGCTTCTCTAGCAGGAATCAGCCGAAATTCACAGGATAAAGTGCGATCGAATCCCGATCCATCTTTATCTAAAGCAAAAATGCAAACCTGATGTCCTAAAGTTTGGAGGGCTTCGGCTAGCTCTAGAGTATGGATTACACTGCCTCTAGGCTTAGTGGAGTAAGTAAATAGAGCGATGCGTAACTTAGAAGTCTGAAGCATAGATTATTTTTTGTGGGCAACATGAAAAGCCGAAATAAAAGATAAATGGAGGCGATCGCGCAAAGCCTTAATCTTGTCGCGAAAAGTAGCATCTAACCTGAGTAAGAAATATCAAGCAGATGCTCTTCTGCTCCGTTACTCAAAGCCCAACGGATTGTAGTAAAAAACCTTGGATAATTCTCTTTCCCATTATCAAAATATCCTGCGGCTACTTGCTTTTCGATTACAGTCGGATCAATTATCCCGTCATCATAAAAGTTAAGCTCTTCCTCTATTTTCTTAATTACAGCTAATCTTAGTGTTTTCAATCGCTCAACATTCAGCCCTAATTTTTGAATAGTGAATTGAACAGATGCAATTGGAATGCTTTCCTTCTCACAATTAGCTTCATCTGGTAAAATTTCACCATCTTCCCTTTTAAAGCGAAATAATCGTGATGTAGGTAGCTCTAAGGGATTTAATAAACGCCCATCAGGAACAAAATTAGCTTTGGCTTTGCCACAACAGGGATATTTGTGAGGTAATTGCAAATTATCAACATTTTCATCCTCAACAGCCCCTGGTGGAATACATACTGCTAACATATTTTGCCAATCTAGATCATAATTTTTCTCATAATTATTAATTTTTGATTGTTCACAGGGAATAAAATGCTCAACTGAGCAAAACTTTTCTCGAATGTACGTTTCGCAATAAGCACAGATCCCTTTTTGATCAGCAATTAATGTACTAGGAATTACATCTTTAATTTTTACTGTTTTAGCTTTTTTTCCTGTTCCGACTTTAACTCGTGCTTCTCTAGCTTGTTCCCATGTTCTAACTTGATTAATAAATCGCTGTTTATATATTTTAAGCTCATCTGGCTCTGGGGATTTGAGAACTTTCTTCATACTTTGACTTTTCGCTGTAAACGATGAATTTGCATATCGGCTCTGATCAGGTCAGGATCACAGTTTTCCCATTCCTGTAATTTTACTCGAAGTCGTTTTGCTTCTTCTAAATAGTCATTATCCAGTGCCTCAAAAAGTGCCGTCAATGTTCGTGATTCTTCAGTGTCTGGGCGCAATTTTTCTAGTCCCAAAACATCACGCACTATGTCTGAACTTGATCTGCCTCTAGTTGGTGTAGGACATTCTATGATTTGATAATTTTCTAAGATTTTGACCTGATGGCGTTCTACGGTGGTGACAATTTCGGGGCTATGGGTGGTAGCAATAATTTGAGTATTGGGAAATACTTTGCGGAGGTCGGGAATAATTTTTTGTTGCCAAGTTGGATGTAGGTGTAAATCTAGCTCATCAATCATTAATACAGCTTCGGCTTCTAATGGGTTTGCCATCTGTGGGTTTGCTAATGCTAAGCGTCTGGCAAAGTCCATCACAAGTGCCAACATATTGCGATAGCCTGAGCTTAATTGATCAAGTGATAATTCAATTTTCTCGCCTGTTTCAGTTTGCCATTCAGCCATTAGTTGAGTAGATTCTGTTTGTGAAAAATAGATTCTCGCATTGGGAGCTATGACAGTTGTAATTGCTTTGCGAATTTGCTTTAAATCTGAAAATTCAAAATCAATATCTTTCCTTTTCTTTCCTTCTCTTAGTTCTTGCAGTTCTCTCGTAAAAAACCAATTTGCTAAATCGGTAAAACTTGAGATCGCATCAAAAGGATTTTTTAAAGAGTCAAACCTATCAAAAGATTGTGCTGAAAGCTTTTTGATATTAGTAATATTTTTTAAATCGCGGCTAACCTTGTAATAAGCAATAACTAATAATTGTGTATTTGTGTCATTTTTTAAGTTTTTTAGTAATTTATTGATTGCAACAAGTTGAGGCTGCTCAAAAATGTGTTCTGAATATTCTTCGTAGGCAAAGTAAAGTGGAGTGTCACCAATTCCGCCCAATCTCTTAATATAAGTAACTTCCCATTCAGGAAATTCGCTCATTGAAACACAAAATTTTGACTCATTGAAGTACTCGTCAGTGATTTCTTTTGACGGTAAATCTCTTTGAAAAATAGGAAAACTGGGTATATCTGAGAGTTCAGGATCAGGTTCTATGGCAGATTGTAGTTCTACTAGATATGGATACATGGCAGCAGCGATCGCATCTAATACCGCACTTTTACCAGAGCCATTATTGCCAACAAATATATTTATATCGGGATTTAGGTCAATTGTTAAATCCTCAAAGCATCTAAAGCTTTTGACTTTAACTTGTTGAATGTGCATTGATATACCTCAGGAATTTAGTCGATTTGCCAAATTTTAACAGTTTTATCCTTACTACCACTAGCCAATAGCTTTCCATTGGGACTAAAGCTAAGTGACATTACAGAATTGTTATGACCTGTCAATATTTGTCCATCTTGATCTGTATTATTGCTGATTTCCCAAATTCTAATTGAGCCATCATCACCCGCACTAGCAAAAGTTTTACCGTTAGGACTAAATGCTAGATCGTTTACTTTGACAACTTGCCCATCAATATTTTTATGTGTACCTACTCTTGTTTTAGATTCACTAGTAACTACATCATTTTTATATTCAACTATTTTTATTTCTCCATTATTACCAGTACAAACTAAGTTTTTCTCACATTGATTAAACACAATTGCATCTATAGACGAAGAATCAAAAACTGGCAGCCCTCCGATAGAATCAAATGTGTCACAATTCCAGAGACGTAGAAAACCACTTTCATCGCCACTAGCAAATACATTGTCATAAAAGCTAGAAGACAGACAAGTGATTTTCTTTGTATGACCTCCACTAGACATTGATGTTTTATCACCACTTTTTATATCGATCAACGCAGGACTGAACAAAGGACTGAAAGTGCTGTCGTTAGCATTGATTAACCATTTGAAGTCTTTAGATACCGCAATCAATTCATCACCACCTTCATAAATCAAAGGATCAGATTTATCAAAAAAATTGAAAGAGTTTAAAAAACATGGACGAAGAGAAATTTCTTTTCCTAAATGGTTTGAGCTTTTATCTTTACCCCATAGTTTCCTATTCGAGCTAATAATAGACTTTCTATCAGAAGACAAACAGATTCTTTCAATTGAACGCCCACTCCTGAAAAATGGAATTGCAAGATCACCTTTTATTAAATTGTCTTCATATTTTGTATTGGTATTAAAAAGAGAAACTTTATGATCATGAGGTGAATGAGAACTGGGTCTGATATAGATTATAAGCTCAATTTCACTGAGCCAAAAGCATTGATTTACTTCTCCATCAAATTGATGCTCGACAGATGGTTGATTAACCTTTAAATTTGAGGTGTTTTGTTTAAATTCTAACGCAGGTGTAATAGCCTTTGTTAATGTTGATTTTTGTTTATTATCAGCGATGTATGGTTCCAAATCTAAAAAATCTAGCTTTAAATCACTTGTAGCCGATGCGATGGTGTTTAATTCTGAAGCAATGGCTGCTTGTGGTGAAACCCATTCCCAAAATTCACGATAGTCATTTATAAGATCATAATGAATTGACTCTAGATCTTCAATTGATAGAGAGAACGAAGATTGTAAACCTTTAACAACAATACCTTCAATAAAAAAGATTTCTCTACCGAAAGAATCTTTAAGTAACCCTTCAGTTTCAGCATTTATATAGTTAGCTTGCGCTTCACCAATTCGGTAAATCAGAGTTAAATCACCAGTTTTTGACCCATGAATTTCTCGATAATAAGCATTGTTTTCATAAGTCAGATCACCTTCTGCTGACTTTGCCAGAAGACTAGTTATGTTAGCTTGACACATAAAATCAGGAGCTACTACAGTTCGATACCCCAAGAATTGACTTCGACTAACTAAAAATCGCCAACAATGTATTTCGCTCATTTTGTTAACTCCGATGCAGGAAATCTATAAGCAAGTTGATTTTGGATTGACACAAAACAATTTACAGCGTGTGCCAAAGCAGATTCTTCATTTGCAACTTTTATGAGAGATTCTGCCTGTTCTCGCCTTAACTCTTCAGTTCTCCTTGCTGCGTAAGCCACTTTTTGGATTGCAGGAGTCTCCGCCCAATCAATCAAAGTTTTGAGAACGTCATCGGCAAACTGATACTTGCGAGGCAAAAAATCTTGTACTGTCTTTAGACCACCTGCAAATAACTGTCCTAACCAATCAAAAAAATCAATATCAGGCTTGACTTCAGTATTTTTGGCTTGCTCAGATTCACGCTTTTTAAGAATTTCATCAATCTGTTGCTTGATCTTGTCAGTCAGGATACAGGCTAGTGGAACCTCAACCTGAAATGGTTTTGGCAATTCGCCAGTTTTCTTCATGCTACCATCGGGTTGCGAGAGCGCAAATCCTTTGCCGACTGCACTAACTGGAATGAGTCGAACTGTTGATTTGGATTCAGGTCGATTCCTGAGCTTGATTAAATTTTTGAATTCATCGATTTCTAGTAAGCGATCTCTAACTTGCTCAAGCGAGTAGCTTTGCTCAACTATATCCCACTTGCTAATCACAAAATATACAGGCTTGTTCAAACCTTCCATCTTTTGCATTTCTTGGATCATATTACCCAGATCCTTGATTGCCCAAACTTTTCCAACCTTCTCATTTTTCATTAATGAGCATAGTCTTTGTCCATCAAGCAATCCTAATAGTGCATCTGCATTTTTGAGCCTATTGTCAAACTCTACCCCCCCATCCTCATCATCTGTTTCATCCGTGATTCTCTCACCTGCATAGTCAAGGTATGTAAAAGAACAAGCATCATGAATTGATAAATCGCTAGGATTTTGAACTCGGCAAGTAAATGTCCATTCTGAAACTTGATCATATCTCGTAGCAGCAGGCCATTTTTCCTCGATAGCAACTTGAGTGTAGATATTGTTGAGGCGCTTACGTTTTGCAACAGTATCAACTTGCAAAAAAAATCCTAATTCGCTTTGGGTAGATAATCTTTTATACAAGCTAGAGAGGAAAACCGTTTTTCCTGAACCGCTTGGACCAAGCATAATAATTGAGTAGTTGTTCATAACAATACTGCGGACAAATAAAAAAAGGAGACAAAAAAGCTATTCATCGGATAAGGTGCAAGTGTTGAAACAAAACACCAAATGAATAGCATCATCGATATAGTACCGAAGATAGAGAGTAAAGTACAACAGAAATTTCTATCAAT
>CALRWX020000055.1:0-27215 GCA_943371975.1 Pseudanabaena sp. UWO311
ACCTGTGGCGCAGGCTCAGCATGCGCCACAGGTCTGAGGATTTTATAATTGTGCTGAAGTACTTAGTCATAAAAACTGAGTGTGGATAGGATATATAGGGTTTCTTGTCACCTAAGAAAGAGCATAACCCCATCTTTTAGCAGAGTGAAAACGCTATATAATCAGGAACTATTTGCAAAATTTATAGAAAAATTGATTCAGGGTTTTTGTAGTGGTTACTCGAAAAAAAATCGGGGTGATTGGTGGCGGACAACTAGCTTGGATGATGGCGATCGCCGCAAAGCATCTTGGTCTTTCTTTGGCGGTTCAGACCGCAAGTGCAGATGATTCAGCCGTACCTATTGCCGATCGCGTAATTTATGGCAAAGTTACTGATGCTAGAGCCACCGCACAACTTGCTGAATATAGTCAGGTAATTACCTTTGAAAATGAATTTGTCGATTTGGCTGCTCTACAAGAACTGGCTAATCGTACTGGCGATCGCGGCGTATTATTCTTCCCAAAGCTAGAAACTTTGGCGATCTCCGTTGATAAGCTCAACCAACGCCAACATTTTCTCAATCACGACATTCCCACACCTAAATTTTATAGTGTAGACCATGAAGTAGAACTCTTAGATTCAGCTACTAAATTAGGCTATCCCTTTGTACTCAAAGCAAGGAGACATGGTTATGATGGCAAAGGCACTTGGATTATTGGGAACGAAATTGAGCTAAAAACAGCTTGGGACAGAATGGACAAATCGCCTGCGATTGCTGAGGCTTTTATCCCGTTTGAGCGAGAACTAGCTGTCATTGCAGCGCGATCAGAATCAGGGGAAATATCAATTTATCCCGTTGTCGAAACTTTGCAAGCTAATCAAGTTTGCCGACGTACAATTGCCCCTGCTCGTATCGATCAAGTTATTAGCCGAAAAGTAGAAGCGATCGCCACAGCAATCATTTCTAGCCTAGATGCAGTCGGTGTATTTGGGATCGAATTCTTTTTAACAGAGACGGGGGAAATCAGCGTTAATGAAATCGCTCCGCGCACCCATAATTCAGGACATTACACTATAGAAGGTTGTCAGACTTCGCAATTTGAGCAGTTACTGCGCTTGGTCAGTGGGCAACCCCTTGGCGATGTATCAATGCTTGCTCCTGTGATCATCATGGTCAATCTCTTAGGATTTGAAGAAGCAAATTGGTCAAATATCGAAAACTCCATCGACAATTCTCCATATGCCAACAAACTCAAAGAGATCGCTAGTTGTCCTGATACCCACATTCATTGGTATAACAAAACCAGTTCTTCCGTTGGGAGAAAACTCGGTCACGTCACAATTTTGGCAGACACCTATACGGATGCTCTTAGTATTAGCGACCGCATTGAAGGAATCTGGTACAGAAATTAGAAATACTGCAAAGCGGTATTTCTATAGCTTTAAAGATAAATCGCAGCGCTTTGCGCCGCCATTTATCTTTTGGGTTTTGATTTGTCAATTTGAAGAATCAAGCCAAAATGCTTACATAGAAAGAATTTCAAATAAGCGCTTTAGCTGATGAAAACCCTTTTCACTTCGTGGGAATGTATATCTGCGTCTCAATTGTTTCATTGAACAAGAGCTGGCGAGAAATGGATTTACTGACGTTGCCATGACTCGCTATTTTTTTTGTCTAAAAATTTGCTACTTTGCAGCAAATTTTTAGACTGTTTGGCTGGCATGATAGGAACTTCTCACCAATGCGCCTGAACGCACATGGGCAAAACCAATTTCCTTAGCGAACGCCCCTAATTGATCAAACTCTTCGGGAGTCCAATATTTCTGCACAGGTAAATGTTCCAATGAGGGTCGTAGATATTGCCCAATGGTTAGTGAACTGCAACCGATCTTCGATAAATCTTGCATCGCCTCTGTTAACTCCTCTACAGTCTCGCCATGCCCCACCATTAATCCCGACTTTGTAATAATACTGGGATCGATTTCTTTAACCATTTGCAAAACCGAGAGCGATCTTTCATATTTTGCCCCACGCCGCACCTTACCCTGCAATCGCCGCACCGTTTCAATATTGTGGTTATAGCAGACAGGCTTCGCCGCAACTACAGTTTCAATGCAATAGCGATCGCCTCGAAAATCTGGAGTTAGTACTTCGATTTTTACATTTGGTCGCGACCGGCGAATTGCTTCCATCGCATCCACAAAACAACTAGCCCCCTGATCTGCTAAGTCATCCCGCGCTACCGAAGTCAACACTACATAATCTAAACCCAATAACTCCACTGCCTCAGATACTTTTTGTGCCTCCTGAGGGTCGAGGGGCATGGGGCGATGTCCCTTGTCAACTTGGCAAAAACCACAGGCGCGAGTACAGGTCGGTCCCATCAACAAAAAAGTTGCCGTTTTTTGCGAATAACACTCCGCCCGATTTGGGCAACGTCCTTCTTCACAAATAGTATGAATCCCTCGTTGTTTAATGATTTTCTGAACTTCAGAAATCTCACTAGCGTTACCAATGCTGGGGCGTAACCAACTTGGCAAACGTAACTCTTCTTTAGCGGGCATATGGTTTGTTGTTATCAAAACAGGATAAATGGCTGTAAGGGGGATTTGATTTAATAAAGAGCAAATTTTTTGTGGTGGAGCCGAGCCACAAAAAATTTGCTCTTTATTTTATTGTTTATAAATTTGACAGAAAAAGTCAGATAAAACCTGATAAAACACTTTACAGATGCCACTCTATTGACTAGCATATTGCACTGACACATTTTATCGTCAGTCCAGTATGAGGACTACTAGAGAATTTTGGAGGGATCTTGTTCGATCTATTAACCAATATTCTAATTTGGATTATTGCAATCCCAGTTTTGATTATCCTATTTAGAGCTATCCCTAAAGATTGGTTTCGTATCTTTGGCTTAGTTCTATTTACGGCATTAATTGTTATTATTTTTGCCAGTTTTAAATTTGTTGAAGAGCCAGTCCCCAAAATTATTGTTGACTTTCTCTCTTTTCCATTTACCTTAACTGGAATTATCATACTTTTACTCTTTTTTAATTATTGGCTCAGATTAAAAGACATCAAAATTAAAAGTGGAGACAAAGTTGATAACAAAGTTGCTGAAAGTAAGGTTGCGATCGTCACTAAAGAAATATTAATAGTTTTGATTTTATTTGCGATCGCCACAAATAACGCCACATCAGATCTATTCAATTGCTATTTAGAACAACAATCAGTTAATGCCAGCGAGCAATCTTTGCGCCGCCCAGTACTAAATCTGTCAGAGCAGGATCGCGTGAATTTTGAAAGAGAAATTTTTGATATTATTGTTGTACTAGCTGATAATCCTCCTTATGTTCCAAGACTTCAAGAAGCTTTAAAAAGATGGAATGACTCTCCTATAAAACCCAAACCTTACATTGTTTTAAGTGGGGGCAAAAAAACAACTTATCCGCCAACCAAGGCATACCCATGTTTAATCCCTGTAGATAATTCAACCAATCGGAGTAAGGCAATTGTTGGCGATGAAATTACTAGTTTGGGGTATGACCCTCGCTATGAAGCTTATTTTTTAAATGCCCCCACCGCTACGGCGGCAGCATTGCCTCAAGTTGATTTAACAGAGGCAGATCAGATGTGTGAAACACTGTTAGGGCTTGCATCACAAAATGGACAAATTATCAATAATCTTCGCTCTTCTTTAATTCTTGATCCCTCTGGCATCACGGTACGAAGTAGCGGCGAAGCGATCGACAAAATGATTAACGATATCGAGAAAAAGAAGATCCCAATTATTTCTGAGCAGCTCAAAGAAAATTCTCGTAATAACCAAAAGATTTTGCTGATCACTTCACCGATTGAAGGATCACGGGCTTTTTTATCCTTTAGAAATCAAAATCTTAATGTTGCTTTGATTACTGCTGACTATCGCTCTTTTCGATCGCGTCCGATTCCACTTTCTAAATATGTCGCCGAAAAACAAAGTCAACTTGAAAAAAAATGTCCCGCACCAATTGCTAAGAAATTGCAAATTCGTCCCGAATATTTCTTGTTTAGTGCTAACTCTTTTGCCCAATCGGAGCGTGCTTGGACAGAAATAAAAGATCTCGTGTTTTATACACTAAGATTTTGGTTGCGACCACCCTTGACTGATGAAGGTAACTACTATCCAAAGGCAATACCAATTGAAACCCCAGTTGCGCAATAACAAAAAAATCCTCGCTAAGCGAGGATTTTTTTTTGTTTTACTTAGCTGCACCTTGCGCTTCTAGAAGCTGCTGTTTTAAGCGCTCCAGATCAGATGCCCAACGGGGATCAGGTTGATGAGCTTCGGGAGAACTGCTAGAAGTCGTTGAACTTCCAGAGCTCTTCTTATTGTTGCTACGCTTTTTGCGTTTCGCTGCGGCTCTAACTGGAGCGGCAACTGTGCTTGCTGATGTGGTTTCATCTTCTGACCTTACAGAATTATCAGAACCGTCTTCCAAGTCAGAACCATCTTCTCCCTTACCTTTGGTACGAGGCAAGGCTTTTTCTAGCTTAAGGACAGCACCATTAAAGTCGTAACCATTAAATTTTTCAATGACTATATCTGCAACTTCGTCAGAACCTACAGTTACGAAACCGAAACCTCTGCATTTACCAGTCTTGCGATCAGTAATAACTTTCAGAGATACTGAATCACCTGATTCATTGAAAATTTTTTCTAGAGCTTGGCGATCTAATTCTGCTGGCAGGTTGCCAACATAAAGGCGAATGGACATGATAATAGAAAACCTCTACGCTATGAAATCTTCAGCAGGTGACTAGAGAAGCCGCTACAAAAAACTTGTTTAAAAGACTTGTTTGCTACTTGCTAGCTTAAATTGGAGCTATTAGTTACGTGCTACCTGCGATCAATTTAATTAATGTGGCACTCTTGCACCGTGTAACAACATACCATACAAATTGCTCATCCTTAAAACAAAATGTAATGAAAGTATCAAAATTTGAGTAACAAGCTCTATTCGATGGGCATTAATTGATCACAATCATGGTTATTTGCTACCTCGCGATCGCTATATTGCAATGCAAGTAAATGATTTAGGAATGCTATATATTAAATTCTGTTTTATTATAGCTAATTATCTTGACGAATCAAATTCATTTGATGTAATATTCAGGCTTTCAAATTCAAATGAAATTTGTATGGAATTTTTTGGAGCCTTCATTGTATCTTACTGTTTGTGGCTCTCTCAGTCTCTCAATGATTCTCAAAAGAAGCAAGTACAAGAAATTGAGAAACGCTTAAAAGAAAAACTCAAAAACGAACAGTATGTCAATATTCGGATTATTGAAAAGCTTTAAGGGGCTATAACTTTTCCGAAATTATTAGGATATAGATTTTTCAATAGCTATACAACCTTGTTTTCGGCTCTATAGTTATCCTGAATGAGTTTAAAGAGGCTTCGACCGCGCTTAGGGGCTTGCCATTAACTAAAGTACCTGCGGCCTCGACTACGCTCAGCATCTACTATATATGAGCTTAGTCGAAGCTCATATATAGTAGGACATTTTTTATTCGCAAGTGACTTAGCTAACGTATCTCGGTGGCAGAGCCAAATCGAAGCCCTATTTTTCTCTGCTTTATAGCGTGAGTTTTACTATAGCTATAATAAATGCTCTAGTTTAGATTGCTATATTTAATTAAGTAAATCAAAAATGCGATCACTTTAAACTTGGGGTAAAAATCGTGAAGCAAAAAGTGCAAACTATTAGCAAAGAGCTAAAACAGCAATTTCAGATTTTGGCGACTTTAGTAGCAATTTTTTGGAGCATCGTCATTGTCAATGAAATAGTTTTTCGAGGGCGGCTTAATGATCTTGGGATTTTGCCCCATAACCTCATAGGATTGCGCGGAATTATCTTTGCCCCATTTTTGCATGGAGGGTTTTACCACGTTGCTGCTAACACTCTCCCGTTTATTGTTTTAGGCTGGTTTGTGATGTTACGAGGCATAAATGATTTTTACTTTGTATCATTTATGTCTGCTCTCATCGGTGGCATCGGGACTTGGCTAGTGGGCAACCCCAATTCTGTTCATATTGGGGCAAGTGGTGTGATTTTTGGCTATTTTGGCTATCTGTTATTTCGTGGTTATTTTGAGCGAAGTTTTGTGGCGATCGCTATTTCAGTGGCGATCGCTGCCACCTATGGCAGTTTAATTTGGGGGGTCTTGCCAACACAATCATATATTTCGTGGGAAGGCCATCTATTTGGCTTTATTGGTGGCATTATTGCGGCAAAGTCACTATCACCAAGTAAAACTGCACAATAAAAAAGAGTCGGCGCTATGCGCCGACTCTTTTTTATTATCTTTATGCAACACTTTTAATCGCTTCTAGTAAACTACTGGTGCAAGCCCCCTTGTCGCAAAATGCATCAATGCTTGCGCCATTAGATATTGCTTGGGATTTGCCACCGTCGGCTGCCGAATAAGCCACGATTTTAATATGTGGATATTGATTTTTAATGGCGCTGGAAGCTTCCCATCCATCCATAATAGGCATATGCAAATCCATGACCACAACATCAGGTACATACTTCTGCACTTGAGAGAGGGCTTCCTTACCATTAATGGCAACCTCTACAAATCCGATGCAAGCTTGTAAGGAAAGCGCTAACTTTAAGGTACATCGTGTTAGTTCGTGGTCATCCACCACCAAAACGCGCAAAGTTTTTGTAGAAGATGTCATGGTAGGTACGGTAAGAAGGACTTGACAATAACTCTGTTATGTAGCTTAAGATACCTCTTTTAAATTTTAAATGCTTCTATCGCAAGGATTAATACCTGATTGAGTAGCTCTGCATAAGCAAACTTAAAAAACAAATTGTCGTACCATTCGCTAGGCATGCGGCACGACAATAGTACTTATTATCTAGTCTATATGGATACTCTTTCGCTTTTAGCAACCGCAGATGGATCTGTTACCTTTTGGTCGGAGACGTTTCAAGAAACTTTTCATAGTACCCATGGCGCAAAGAATGAAGCTGAAGCTAAGTTCGTGATACCCACCAAAATCACGGAAAAAGCTAGAATGCAAACTCAACTAAATATTCTTGATGTTTGCTATGGTTTGGGCTACAACAGTGCCGCCACGATCGCCTGCATCTATAAATTAAAACAATCTAGCCAAGATCCCATCGCCAATCTCCACATCATTGCGCTGGAAAATAATATTGAAGTTCCTCAAAAAGCGATCGCCGCAGGCTTAGTAAATATCTGGCAAACAGCGATCACCCAAATCCTCGCAACTGCTGCGGAAACCCAAATAGTCAAAACTGACGATTTATCTTTACAACTACTCATCGGTGATGCCCGTCAAACCATGAGCCAAGTACCTCAAAAATGGGCTGATGCCATCTTTCTCGATCCCTTCTCGCCGCCCCATTGCCCCCAACTCTGGACAGTTGAATTTATCCAACTTTTGGCTAATAGTCTCAAACCCGACGGCTATCTTGTCACCTATTCATCATCCGCCGCCGTTCGTACTGCCATGCTAATGGCAGGTTTACAAATTGGCGCGATCGCCCCGATCGGACGCAAATCTCCCAGTACGATCGCCGCCTTTGCTCCCACATCATTACCACCGATCTCTGATATCGAAGCCGCTTTTCTGAATACTCGTGCAGCTATCCCCTATCGCGATCGCACCTTACAAAGCAATGCCGCCGAAATTATCAACAACCGTCAAGCCGAACAGAATAATAGTAATCTTCCTCCTAGTTCCAGCCTTCGCAAAAAACACTGACGTGACAAGCGCCATATTTATTTTAATAAAAGTATAGACATTGAATCGATCATCCTCTAACATAGATGATCGCGACTTTTTTGGCATTCCTCATGAACGCTGTTGAAATCATACGCTCAATTGAAGCGGAATACATCAAAACAGATCTTCCCCAGCTTTATGTGGGAGATACTGTCAAGGTTGGAGTAAGGATCAAAGAGGGCGGCAAAGAACGTACCCAGCCTTATGAAGGCGTGATTATCTCAAGACGTGGTTCTGGCATCAACTCTGTCATTACTGTCCGTCGTGTATTTCAAGGAATTGGAGTTGAGCGAGCCTTCTTGCTGCATTCTCCACAAATTGAAAGCATCAAAGTGATCCGTCGGGGCAAAGTGCGTCGTGCTAAGCTCTATTACTTACGTGACCTCGTTGGTAAAGCAACACGTCTTAAGCAAAGATTTGATCGTCCACTATAGAACCATTTATGGTTATACTAGGTGTCAGGCACTATTCTGATATAGCAATTGATACCTTAGATATAGTTGGTAACGTATCAGAATTTTGTTTTTATAACGTGCGTCCTTAGTTCAGTTGGTAGAACGCAGGTCTCCAAAACCTGATGTCGGGGGTTCGAGTCCCTCAGGGCGCGCTTCACCATCTTCACGCAAACGAAGACTGACTTTAAATTTTTTAAGACTGTAGTTAAATACATCGCATTTACAAAGATTGTAAAGGGATCTCACGAGTTGCCGCTATGACCAAAAACGAAGTAAAAGAGCAACCCAAGGAAGTGTCAAAAGCTAATTCAGAAACATCTGACAATGCTGGCATAACTAAGTTTTTTACAGAATCTAAAGCTGAGTTCAGTAAAATTGTTTGGCCAAACCGTCAACAACTAATTAGTGAATCTGCATCTGTGCTTTTAATGATCGTTGCGGTTGCAACTTTTGTATATCTGATTGATGCTTTGTTTAAGGCGGTCGCATTGCAGGTGTTTCAATAATGTTTACCGAAGACATCGACCATTCATCTAGTCGTGAAGAATCAGACGTACTATTTCAATGGTACGCCGTTCAGATCGCTTCAGGCTGCGAAAAAAAGGTCAAGTCAAGCCTAGAGCAACGCATCAAAACCCTTGATGTCGAAGATAGGATCAAGCAGATTGAAATTCCGCAGACACCGACCGTCAAACTTAGAAAAGATGGCAGTCGTTTAACCTCTGAGGAAAAGATTTTTCCTGGATATGTACTGATCCAAATCAAAACTGTTAGAAATGAAATCGGACAGTTAGAAGTTGATGATGATGCGTGGTTAGCTGTTAAAAGCACTCCCCATGTAATCAACTTCGTCGGCACAGAACAAAAACGTCACTATGGTCGTGGACGAGGACATGTTAAGCCCCGCCCATTGACTGAAAAAGAAGTCGAAAGGATCTTCCGTGTCACCGTGGAGCAAGAGCCAGTTCTAAAAATAGATATGGCTCAAGGCGACAAGATTAAAGTGCTTAATGGACCTTTCAAAGACTTTGAAGGTGAAGTGGTAGAGGTTACTCCAGAGCGCAGTAAACTCAAGGCTCTGCTGTCCATATTTGGAAGAGATACACCTGTAGAACTAGAGTTCAATCAGGTGCAAAAGCAAAATTAAATTCACTTGAACTCATGTTTTTAGTGCTTTTAGTAGAAATTTTAACGGCTATCATTGGCTAAAAAAGAAAATGGCTAAAAAAGTTACAGCAATTATTAAGCTAGCGCTCAATGCTGGTAAAGCAAGTCCAACACCACCAGTTGGTCCTGCTTTGGGTCAACATGGTGTCAACATCATGATGTTTTGTAAGGAATATAATGCGCGTACTGCTGATCAAGCTGGTACGGTTATTCCTGTCGAAATATCTGTTTACGAAGATAGAAGTTTTACCTTCATTCTCAAAACACCCCCTGCTTCAGTTTTAATCCAAAAAGCTGCGGGCATTTCTTCTGGTTCTGCTGAGCCTAATCGTAAAAAAGTTGGTTCAATAACCAGAGAGCAACTTCGTCAAATTGCTGAGACTAAGCTCCCAGATCTCAATGCAAATGACATTGAAGCCGCAACAAAGATTATTGAAGGCACTGCTAGAAATATGGGTGTTACTATTACAGCCTAATTCTAATAGTTAAAGCTAATAGTCCAAGGAAAGATTTATAACTGAATCTTGATCAGATCTCAACTAAAACTAAAATATTTAGCTGGGGGAGGGAATTAGGTTTTCCGCTCGCACCCCAAAGGAGTAATTCATGGCAAAAAAAATATCAAAGCGTCTTAAAGAAGCTCTCAGCAAAGTAGAAGAGCGTCCTTATGCACCTACGGAAGCACTAGAACTAGTCAAAGCAACGGCAACGGCAAAATTTGCTGAGTCCGTAGAAGCTCACGTAAGACTAGGTATTGATCCTAAGTACGCCGATCAACAACTGCGTACTACTGTAACTTTGCCTAAGGGCACAGGACAAACCATTCGTGTAGCAGTAATTGCTCGTGGTGAAAAAGTGGCTGAAGCTACTGCTGCTGGTGCAGATATCGCTGGATCAGAAGAACTAATTGATGAAATCAGCAAGGGTAGATTAGATTTTGATTTGCTGATTGCTACACCTGATGTAATGCCTCAAGTTGCTAAGCTTGGTAAGTTATTAGGACCAAGGGGCTTGATGCCCTCACCTAAAGGTGGTACGGTAACTACTGATCTAGCAGGTGCGATTAAAGAATTCAAAGCTGGTAAGCTAGAGTTCCGTGCTGACCGCACAGGTATTGTCCATATTCAGTTTGGCAAAGCTGCTTTCACCGCAGATGACCTATTGCTAAACCTGAAGGCTTTACAAGAAACAATTGATCGTAATCGTCCTTCTGGTGCAAAGGGTCGCTACTGGCGATCGCTCTATGTATCGGCAACAATGGGACCATCAATTGAAGTTGATGTTTCTGCACTGCGCGATATCAAGCTTGGCGAAGCATAATCAAGCCTTTCAAAGTCATTCAAAGTCAATTTCTTTCCTTTAGGTAAAGAAATTGATGAAAATCTTAGTCTAATTGTTGTAATCAGCCTAGAAAGAAATTTCGACAACTAAATAGCTCCATAGACAGCAGGTGCTAATGGCTTAATTTCCTGCCGAGGTGATTTGAAAGAAATTCCAAACTGGGATGAATTTTTAGCCTCGGTCTGCGAAAGGACGAGGCTTTTTTAATGACTTTAAAGATTCAAAGCTAATCATAATCGGGCAAATCCCTATGGTGATTAGCTCCAAACACAAGGAGGTGCAAAATATATGGGTAAGACCCTAGAACAAAAAAAAGCGCTCGTTAGAGAAATCAGTCAAGAGTTTGACGGAACTCAACTGGTTTTCATAATTGACTACGCAACATTGTCGGTAGCAGAAATCACTAAGCTCCGTCGAGCACTCCGCGCAAGTGGCACGGTGTGTAGAACAACTAAAAACACTTTGCTTAAACAAGCAATTTCGGGTACTCCTGAATGGCAGCCTTTAGAAAAGTTTCTAGTTGGTCCTTCTGCCTGCTTGTTTGTTAAAGATGACATTGGTGGTGCTGTTAAAGCTTACCAAGCTTTCCAAAAGGACTCTAAGAAAACCGAACTTCGTGGCGGTGTTTTAGAAGGTCGCGCCTTAAGTGCTAAGGACTTACAAGCGATCGCCGATCTCCCTTCTAAGGAAGTACTCATCTCGCAAATCGCTGGTGCAATCAATGCAGTTACTGCCAAGATTGCGATCGGAATCAAAGAGGTTCCCCAATCCCTTGGACGCGCTATCAAGGCTGTTTCTGAAAAAGAAGCTGCTTAGAGCAATTGATAATTATCAATTACAAATTATTAACCTAATCCAATCAACTAAAGAGAAAAACTATGTCTGCAAAAATCGACAGCATTATTGAAGAACTAAAGACTTTGAGCCTTCTTGAGGCTTCTGAGTTGGTCAAGGCGATCGAAGAAACCTTTGGTGTTTCTGCTGCTGCTCCAGTTGGTGGTGTGGTAGTCGCTGCTGCTGGCGGTGCTGCTGCCGCTGAAGAAGTTGAAGAAAAGACCGCTTTTGACTTGGTTCTTGAAGAAGTACCTGCTGACAAAAAGATTGCTATCTTGAAGATTGTTCGTGAAATCACTGGCTTGGGCTTGAAAGATGCTAAGGACATCGTTGAGTCTACTCCTAAGACCATCAAAGAAAGTCTACCTAAGGCTGATGCAGAAGCTGCTAAGAAGCAAATCGAAGAAGCTGGTGGTAAGGTTTCCATCAAGTAATTGTTGGCAATTCTTAGTTTCTTTAAATGTCTTGCAAAGCAAGACATTTAAAATCAATAAAGGCACGCATAGCGTGCCTTTATTATTAAGATTGTGAGATGCAAGTCGGCTCACAATCATTTTGTATAAGCTCTTTTATTTTATGAACGATCCTCTATCAGAATTATTTGCGGTAATTGTCGATCGCCGCGAAAACCCTCAAGAAAGATCCTATACCTGTAAATTATTTGCAGGCGGCGATAACAAGATTTTGAAGAAAATTGGTGAAGAGTCTGCCGAAGTGGTGATGGCTTGCAAAGACGATGACCCTGATGCGATCGCTGGAGAAGTTGCAGATTTGTTTTATCACACCCTTGTGGCGATCGCGCATCACCACGTTGATTTGCAATTGGTATATGACAAGCTAGCCCAACGCCGCTAAATCTGAGTTAAAAAACTACTCTTTAGTTTTTTAACTCAAACGCTCGAAATACTTCTTAATGCAGTAAGATTACTCATGAGTTACAAAGGGTAGATTGCTGTGGCATCGAATAGTGTAGAGCGTTCTGGTTCTCTGACTGGCAGTATTTTAAAAGGCACTCTCAAAGCTTTTGGTGGCACCTTGCTGGGCATTATCATGATTGGCGGTGCAGCCGTAGCAGGTGGACTTGTGGGCTTAGCCCTCAGCTTTCGAGATTTGCCAGATGTCAGAGTCCTCAAGGGGTATGTACCTGTTGAAACCACCTATATTTACGATATTAATGGTGAATTAATTTCGCGGTTACATGGGGATGTTAACCGCGAAGTCGTCACCCTTGATCGCATTTCACCCCACTTAAAGCGATCAGTTCTTGCTATGGAAGATGCCTATTTCTATACCCATAAGGGCATTGATCCAAGTGGTATTGGACGAGCTATTTTAGCTAACTTTACTGCAGGTGGAACCGTTGAGGGTGGATCGACTCTGACGCAGCAGTTAGTCAAGAATTTATTTTTATCGAATGAACGTAGTCTGAATCGTAAAGTTGCTGAAGCTGTTTTATCAATGCGGGTAGAACAGGTTTTCACTAAAGAGCAAATTCTGGAGATGTATCTCAATCAAGTATTTTGGGGTAAAAACACTAATGGCGCAGAAACTGCCTCTCAGAACTATTTTGGAAAATCGGCAGCTGACTTAACCCTTGCCGAATCAGCGATGCTGGCGGGGACAATTCAAGCCCCCTCAGTCTTTAATCCTGTAGATAATTTCACAGAAGCGAAAAAACGTCAAGGATTAGTTCTTGATCGCCTTACGGAACTTAATTGGGCAACTCCTTCGGAAATCAAGGCAGCCAAAGCTCAAAAAATAACCATCCGTAAACAGGGGATTTCCTATGAAGCAAGCCGAGTTCCCTATGTATCGCAGGCTGTGACCGCTGAATTAGAAGAGAAATTTGGGAAAGATGTTGTTTTACAAGGTGGACTGCGTGTCCAGACGACTATTGATCTTAAATTACAGCGCATCGCGGAAGAGGTCGGTACGGAGGGACATAACGATCTAGTCAATCGCGGAGTTTTTGCCGATCAGTTAGCTCTAGTTGCGGTTGATCCTCGCACAGGATTTGTCAAGGCTTTAGTCGGTGGTGTGGGTGACTTTGATAAGAATCAATATAACCGTGCT
The DNA here is from genome assembly GCA_943371975.1 of Pseudanabaena sp. UWO311. GTDB lineage: Bacteria > Cyanobacteriota > Cyanobacteriia > Pseudanabaenales > Pseudanabaenaceae > Pseudanabaena. Next base: position 13,660 of record CALRWX020000055.1, read on the forward strand.
GTTCTGGCAAGGAGACAGTTGGGTTCTTCCTTTAAGCCATTTGTGTACTATCTTGCCTTTGCCTCAGGCAATTACACGCCAGATTCAGGAATTGATGATAGTCCGATGACTATCCCCGATGGCGATGAACCCTATGTGCCTCGCAACTATGACAACAAGTTCTCAGGAACAATCAGTATTCGACAGGCGATCGCTGTTTCTCGAAATATCCCCGCCCTGAAACTTGGTATAGAATTTGGCAATGAAAATGTAGTTGCGCTATGTCGCAAACTAGGAATTAATAGTCCGATGAAGCCCGTGGTTTCCTTACCACTGGGAGCCGCCGATGTGACACCAATGGAAGTAGCAGGAGCCTATGCTGTATTTGCTAGTGGTGGCTATAAATCTAAAACAACATTGATTGCCCGTGTGACTGATCGCAATGGCAATCTGATTTTAGACAATACACCTAAGCCAGAGCTAATTCTCGATCCGATCGCCGTTTCCTATTTAACTGATTCTTTGCGTGGTGTTGTCACTAATGGCACGGCAACAGAAGCCCAAATGAGTGATGGTCGACCCGTCGCAGGTAAGACAGGCACAACTTCTGATTCCCGTGATGCTTGGTTTGTAGGCTATGTACCACAGCTATCGGTCGCAATCTGGATTGGGAATGATGATTACACTCCAATGGCAAATGGGGTAACAGGGGGTGTCTATGTTGTACCAATTTGGCGTAAGTTTATGGAACGAGCCCTAGTAGGTCAGCCCATCGAGCAATTCCCTGTACCTGCCGAAATTCAAGAAAAAGAAGTTGGAAAAAAGAAAAACTAACTAAAATAAGGGCGTTATACGCTTCCGCCAAACCTAGATAAATTCTCAAAAACCTTGCAAAGAAATCTTTTTGGGAATTTATCTTTAATACATAAAACCTCAATAAGCTGTATGTCTCTACAAATATTTTTGCAATTATTCTCACCAATATTATTTATTGCAAGATTGCTGATTTATTCGTTAATTATTTCGGCTTGCCTTAAATATATTCTGCCTAACTGGTCATTATTAATCGGGCTTACTAGCGAAGTGATGAATGTAATCGCCTTTTCTCTAATCACCTTCCCTGTGGCAATATTTGCGTTTGTTTTATGGTTAAAGCGCTAGGTTTTTAGAAAAACTCTGATTCTTTAAAAACTAGCGCTTTAATTTTGAAATTTAGCAAAGCTCTTTGTCATTGCAAAGAAATTTCGCCCACTCACATTACTCTCGTATCGAATATCATCAGCGATCGTTTGAGTGAGGATCAACCCTCTCCCACCTGTGGGAATATCATCAACATTTTCAAAATCTTTGTTCTTTTGTGCTTCATTGACCAGTCTCTCAATTTCAGTCTGTAAGTTAAAGGGTTGACCATAATCCCAAATCTTTAACTCTATAGATTTTTCAGTATCATCTATATATAATTCAATATCAATGGGAGTTTCTTCGGGCAGTCCTTCGTGGGCGTAGCAAACTGCATTGGTAAATACCTCAACCAAGACTAGATCGCATTGCATCCAAAATATATTGGGTAATAAACTTTTAAACTGCTTAAACCACCCTTGCAATTGGACAAGAGCGTAAATATCACTGTTAAGTCGGATCTGGTAATGCTTTAACACTGAAGACTTTATCTGACGGTTAAGCTTAAATTCTTGGATTCTCTAATTTTATAAGAGAAAGACTCAAAATTACTGACGGTTATACCAACGCATCAGTACCCCCGCAAGTTTATCTGAATCATGGCACACGGTTCCATTGCTTTTTTCTCGCATGACATTTGCAATTAAAATCGGACAACGCATTGCGGCAAGGTTTTCACGATCTAGATAGGTTAAGTGAGATCCAACAGAGGCATATTTTTGTAGTGATCGTTCAGAAGGTGGATTCTTTTGTACTAAAACTACATCAAATAATCTTACTCCTGCTAGTTCATCTAAAACTCGTACATAATCAGATACAGCAAAGTCATCGGTTTCGCCTACCTGACTCATAATATTACAAAGATATATGGATGGCACATTGCGATCGATCAACGCTTGAAGAATCTCAGGTACAAGCAGATTGGGGATAATACTGGTATATAAACTACCAGGACCAATCACAATCAGGTCAGCCTCATTAATATCCTCAACAGCTTGGGGTAAACCTTTCGGATTACTAGGTTTACAGCCAATATGTTTGATTTTCCCTTTCGCTTCGGTAATATTTGACTCTCCCTCAATATATCGCCCATCTTCGAGTTCTGCCCATAGCATCATATGATCAAGAGTGGCAGGTAATACTCGCCCACGCACTGCCAATACCTGAGAACTGGCGGCGATCGCCTTTTCTAGATCGCCTGTAACTTCACTCATTGCCGTCAGAAATAAATTACCAAAGCTATGACCTGTTAAGCCTTCACCTGTACTAAACCGATATTGAAATAATTCGGTTACTAATTTTTCTTCATCAGCAAGGGCGGCGAGGCAGTTGCGAATATCTCCAGGAGGAAGAACTCCATGCTCACGGCGTAAGCGTCCAGAGGAGCCACCATCATCAGCGACAGTGACGATCGCTGTAATATTGGCACTATATTGCTTCAAGCCCCGTAATAGGTTAGACATACCCGTTCCCCCCCCCACGGTGATAATTTTGGGGCCGCGATTTAGTTTGCGATGGGAAACCAGTAATTCTAAAAGCTCTTTATTTTGATCTGGAATCAAGACTTGAGTAATCGAACCAAGGGCGCGTTTTTGTCCTAGCCACAGTAAACCAAGCCCAATTGCTAAGGCGATCGGCCCACTAAAATTGCGGGGTAATATCGCAACTAAGGTGTCAATCGTCGTACCGATTAAGCGTGAAATAAATAAGATTGGGGTTAACCTAGCAGAAATCGCGATACCCAGTACGATTAAGAAAATGCCAATGATGCTGACGAGCAACCATCTTTTGACTAAAAGTCCAGGTAAAAGCCACTGAAATCCGCGCAGCCAGTTTTTTTGCTTTGTTGTTGGACGATATCGGCTAGCTGGTGGCTTTTTGGCGGACTTCATCTAGGCTCCTATTTTAATATTATGATTTAGCACCTTTTTTTAGTACCCTATTTTTAGCATCTTATTTTTTAACATCTTATTTTTTAACACCCTGTAATATGTACCAACACTTCGCGGGTATGTCCCAAATTGCGATGTTCCCAAATGAAGATTCCTTGCCAAGTGCCGAGGGCGAGTTTACCATTAGCGATAGGAATTGTTTCTGAGGTTTTGGTAAGAGTGGAGCGAATATGGGATGGCATATCATCTACACCTTCAGAAATATGGCGATATTGACTAGCATCTTCAGGAATGAGTTTGCTAAAAAATGTCTCTAAATCCGCTAATACATCTGGATCGGCATTTTCTTGAATAATTAAACTCGCGGATGTATGACGCAAAAAAATATTACATAGTCCTACTTCTATACCCGATTGCAAGAGAATTGCTTCGACTTGACGAGTAATATTGTGCAATTTTTTACCATTGGTACGCAGAGTTATAGTTTCTTGCACTATATATTGCAATGTTTGCGTTTGATTTGCGATCATACTTGCCTCATTTTGTAACGAAATCTGTAGCGTTCCCTAGGGTCGCGAGGTTATCGAGTATCTAAAAATGCACTAACTATCGACAATGCTACCACTGGGGCTGTGACGGCGGATAAGACTCGATCACCTAGAGATACTGGGATAAATCCCGCAGCGATCGCTACTTCCTCCTCTCTAGTAGTCCAGCCCCCTTCACAGCCTGTTGCTATAACAATTTGCCCCTTGTTTTCAGCGAGGTCTAAAGAATATATTGAGTTTTGTAAACTCACAAGTAAGTGCGACACATTAGGGCTAGTTACGCAAATATATTTCAACATTGATGAAGGTAGATTAGCCAGATGTTCTAACCATGCTTTAAATGTTTGGGGGGGGTGAATTTCAGGGACATAGGTACGCATTGAGAGCTCGGCTGATTCTTCGGCGATGCGATGCCAGCGATCACGTTTTTGATTGCCGATATCTGTACCTGACTTAATGATGGTGCGATCGCTAAATAGCGGTACTATTTGCCGTACTCCAAGCTCCGTAGTTTGACGAATGATCGACTCGATATTACTGCCCTTGGACATAGCTACACCGAGCGTAATTTGGGTAGTTAACTCCGAATTATTTTCTAATTTGTTGATAATTTCGGCAATATCTAAGTCACCTATTAGTTTTGTAAGCCACCATCCTCCTTTGCGATCGAGCGCAATAAATTCTGCTCCAATTTCTAAACGCAAAACATTATGTAAATAGTGTCTTTGTTCAGATGTTAAAGAGATCTTCTGATTAATTTCTAAGGCTTGCTCGACTTGATAGGCTTGTAATGTCACCCTTTGCAGTCGGCGTTTTTGAGGTTGAAGAAGTAACACAATATTTTTATTGATAACTATAAAGAGGCACTTTGTGGATCCTTATAGTTATTTTGGACTAAATAGCCAGCCTTTTTTCCAAAAGTAAAATAGTAAACCGCCAGAAATAGATACTATTGCCAACCAAAATAGGGGATAACCTAACGGCATTTTTAACTCAGGTAGATTTCCCGGCACACTCGTATCGAAGTTCATACCATATACACCTGCTAAAAAAGTCAGTGGAATAAACACTGTTGAAATCACTGTTAAAAAACGCATGATTTCATTAGTACTATTGCTCAATGACGATAGATAAATATCCATCAAGTTCGCGGCAAGTTCGCGGTAGGTTTCGACCATATCAATCACCTGTACAGTATGGTCGTAGCAGTCGCGCAGGAATACACGAACTTCGCGATCGATTAGGGGACTTTCTTCGCGAATTAACGAGTTAATGGCATCCCGTTGCGGCCAAATGGCGCGGCGCAGTAGTAATAATTCCCGCTTGATTTTATGGATCTTATCGAGGGTTTGGCGGGTCGGATTTGCCACCACTTCATCTTGCAGGTCTTCAAGACGTTCGCCATAGTCCTCTAGTACGGGGAAAAATCCATCGACGATCGCATCAATAAGGGCATAGGCTAAGTAATCTGACTTTTGCGATCGGATAACCCCACGATTACGATGAATTCGTTGCCGAATTGGCTCAAATACATCATTTTCAGGTTCCTCTTGCACCGTTAAGACATAATTTTTTCCTAAAATCAAACTAACCTGTTCATCATAAAAGCCCCTACCATCTTCACGACTTGTCACCATATGTAAGATGATTAGTTCTTGAGCCTCAAAACTTTCGACTTTAGGGCGTTGGGGAATATTAACAATATCTTCTAGGACAAGGGCATGGAGGTTAAACACTTTGCCTAATCGTTTGAGTACATCTTCTGAGCCTAAGCCTTGGACATCTACCCATGAAACGGACTGAGTATCTAAGTAAGGAAAGCATTCTTCAGGTGTAGCAAGCTGAATTCCTAGAGTTTCTTCGGCGTTGTAGTCAATTAAGAAAATATTTGGTATGTTGGCATCCTCATCAATGATTAATGTCCCCGGTGGACTCCCCGGTTCGGGTTCATTAAAATCATAAAATTCTAATTCTTCTCCATTGTCAGAATCATCTTTGATCGGACTAGGCTTAAATCTGGCTGGGTTGTGAAGCATTATTTAAGAGCGTCATAAAATACACTTGTCAGTGTGCCACATTGTTATCGATAGTTCGTCTTTTATTCGATGAGGAGTTGCTACTCCCCTCGTTGAATCTCATTCAAATTGAATCTCAAAATATTTTTTCAAAGTCTATGCAATACAAGAAAGCCTTAAAAAAGCTCCATAAATTGAATTTGTTGCCGATCGCTACCGCTACTTGTCTAGGGGCAACTTTAGGTACAGCCTTTATGGGGAATTGGATCATAGGAAATGCGATCGCTGGCCCATTGCCTGAAAAGATCTTGTGGGGCAATCCAACCTGTGATGTCAGTACTACGGAAATTGTGCGTAAGCATGAATTACGAAAAGCGGCTTTGATCAATGCTAAGGATCAAAAATCTCAGACGCAATATCGAGAAGTTATCCAAAAACATAAAGCTACTCTACAAGCTTGCCGCGATCGCACTGCACCACAAACCCAAGCGACTTGGGTTAGGCTTTATCCTAATGATGTTAAGGCAGGTGTGCTAGAGGATGTCTTCGATAGGATGGCAAATCGTGGTTATAACCAAGTTTTTATTGAGGTTTTTTATGATGGACGGGTACTGTTACCCGTTGCTGATAATCCTACGCCTTGGAAATCAGTAATGGAGGAAGCAGTCAACGCAGGAGAAGTCTCTGCGGATTATGATCTTTGGAAACAGGCAATCGCGACCGGTAAAGAACGGGGTATCAAGGTTTATGGTTGGTCATTTGCAATGAACTTTGGCTATGGCTATAGCGAGATTAAGGGGAGATCGGGAGCCTTGGCTTTAAATGGCAAGGGGGAAAATAGTATTGCCAATTCCAATTTTGATCGCAAGCAAGTAAGGGATGGACGCGCCTTTTATGAAGATGCCTATGAAGAAGATCATCTCTTTGTCGATCCCTATAGCCGTCTAGCTAAGGAGGATTTAACTACGGCGGTCAAGGCGCTGATGCAGCGCAATCCTGATGGGATGGTCTTTGATTATGTCCGCTATCCGACTAATGCTACTGGCGATTTAATTAATAGTGTTAAGCAGTTGTGGATTTATGGCAAAGAATCACGAGTGGCTTTGTTAAATAGTATTGACAATAGAAATGTTAGAGAGTTGATGGCACTCTATCTCCAAAATGGCACTCTGACAGCAAATAATGTTATGCAGACGGAAAAATCACTTGCTGAGTCGGTCAAGGTGCAAGCAACCAACATTAAAAATGCTCGTGAAACCGCCGCGATCGCTGAAAGTTTACTTTGGAATATGGCTACTAATCATGCTTACCAAGGTGTCATTAATTTTGTCACCACAATTTCGGCTGCTCTCAAACAAAATAATCTTCCCATTGGCACAGTTTTCTTCCCCAATGGTAATCGTGCGGAATCAGGGAGATTTGAAGCAAGAATGCAACCTTGGGATCGTTTTCCTAAATATATGGAGCGCCATCCGATGACCTATGCTCTTTGCAATGACGGTAAATGCGTAGCTGAACAAGTTTCGGAAGTAGTGCGCCAATCATCGCCTGAAACTTTAGTTTGTCCAGTTTTAGCAGGCACATGGGGACAGGGATTTGATGGTCATCCTAGTTTTGAGAGACAGATGCAAGCTATTCTTGCGCGAGAACCAAAGATTAGTTGCTTTAGCCATTTTGTTTATTCATGGATGGAGCCTGAGAGTGATCGCCTTCGTAAAGTAGGTAGGGCAACAGGGCTAGAAGCTGCAACATTGCCAAACTAAACTCGCTCAACAAAAAAGAGGAAGCGCTTAGCGCTTCCTCTTTTTAAGAAAATTAGTCAGAAGGAGGACTAACTTGTTCCTTGAAGGACTTACCAGCGGAGAAGGCAGGAACCTTAGTAGCAGGAATTTCCATCTTTTCGCCAGTTTTAGGGTTGCGACCTTCACGGGCCTTGCGATCGCGGGCTTCAAAGGAGCCAAAGCCAACCAAAGTTACTTTGTCTCCACCAGCTACCGTATCGATGATTACTTCAAGAGTTGCGGAAAGGACTTCGTCGGCAGTCTTTTTGTTGACTGACAAGCCTTTCTCAACTGCTTTCTTGGCAATAGCATCAACTAGTTCACCTTTGTTCATAGGTTTCCCCTTATATATAGATGATTTGTGAATATGAGTTTAATGTCAAAGAAACATTTGTGGAATCGCTTTTAGCGAAAGCCGCACTGACCATGACTTCTGTTTGATCATTCTAATAGCAACTTGCCACTTGTGTATATACACAACGGTTAATTTATAGGTATTTGAGCGATTTTTTTTAAATACTTATTGCTATAATTCTTGTTCGAATTCCAGAAACCCTTATCCAGAGAGGCTTTTGGGCGTTTTGATTTATCGTGAATTAGTGTAACCTAGACAGCGTAAGCACTTCACAAAAGTTAAAAAAATTAGCGATCGCGATCAGGCTTTATTGCTTTGTCAATGCTACCCATTTGATCACAAAGCCCTAGAAGTAATTGGCACTGCAAATTGCTGTAACTCACTTCTGGGGCTTTGATTTGTCTTACTTAATACAAGTGCCGACTGTTATATTAGTAAATGTTGGTGAAGTATATACAAAATAAAAATGCTGAAAAAGCTAAAACTTCGACACCTTCTTGCCCTTGCCCTCGCCGCGATCGCCGCCATTATGTCAGTGACGATTGGGCAGAGTTGGGAGCCTGTGGTAGCGCAAAATCAGTCTCAAGTTCAAAAGCAAGCTCAAAAACCGACCGCCGCAACAGTTCAAACTGTTAGCTTGCAAAATGCAGGTTTGCAGTTGCAGGAAGTCGCTCAAGGAGTGTACGCACTCATTTCTAGTACTGATTTTCCACCTGCGAGTCCTGCGGTAGCGATCGCAAATGGTGGCATCGTCATCGGTAGTGACAGTGTGTTAGTGATTGACCCATTTCAAACCTCAGATTTAGCAGAAATGCTGATCTCAACCGTCAAATCCCTCACAGATAAGCCCATTAAGTATGTTTTAAATACCCATTATCACTTTGATCATACGGGCGGTAACGTTGCCTTTGTAAAGCAAAATATTCCTGTAATTGGACGCGGTGTCATTCGTGAATACATCCAAAGTGGTAAAAATAATACTTCTGGGATTACGCCACCGACGGTAGTTGTGAATAGCCAGACAGATATTTGGTTAGGCGATCGCCAAGTCCGCATTGAACGAGTGGATGGACATTCGGCGGGGACTGATCTAGTTGCCTATGTGCCTGATGCTAAGGTCTTATTCACAGGCGATATCGTCTTCAATAAGCGTATTCCTTGGACTGGTGATAGTGACATTCGCCAATGGCAAGGTAGCTTGTATCGCTTGATTGCGACTTTCCCTGATGTAAAGGTTGTCCCCGGACATGGCGATGTTACTGATGTAACGGGTTTACAGGCTCAGCAAGCTTATTTTAGTTGGTTAGAGCGCACGGCTTTGGAATGGAAAGCGCAAATTTTGACTAAAGAGCAAGTGTTGGAGAAATTTGCGAAAGTACCTGATGCTTACAATGACTACAAATTTAAGGGCATCTACCCTCTAAATTTAGATTCAGCCTATGAGCAGTTTACTCGCAGCAAGATTATTCCTTTGATTCCTTAAATTTACAGGCAAGGGGCTTAAGCCCCTTGTTCAGGAACTCCTCATAAATAGACAAAAAGAGCAAGCGATCGCTTGCTCTCTCTTTGATAACTTTTATACTGTGGGCGATCGCTATATCTACCAAAACTTTGCTTGAAATTTTTGATCATTGACAATTTCTACAGTGTCCCCCGATGGACGAATTACAAATAAACCCTGTTGATAGGCATAGCGATCTACCCCTTGATTAATCTCAATTCCTGCAACAGCACCATAGGCCTGATAGGTCTGATAGGCAGGAAACGCGATCTTAAAATTTTGCAGTTTCTCAATAAATTCATCCACATCATCTTTAGAGAGTTTTGATTTGCACTCTACTAACACTACATCCGTAGTATCTACCGCTAAAATATCAATTTCCATAGCAATCTCCTTTCGAGTCACACTAACCCTAGGGTGTTTCTCTTTAACATCTATGCCCCGTTCCTGAAATAATCTCACCACGGCAGGCTCTATCAATTCCTCCACAAATCTACCCCAGCGAGTGGTGAGGGCATTAACGGCACGGGTTGCCTCAGCTACGGCGCGGTCGAGTTTTTCCATACGGCGATCGCTTTCGGCTTTAGCGATCGCGGCAAGGCGATCGTTTTCGGCTTTAGCTTCAGCAACACGGCGATCATATTCTTCTCGTGAGATCCGCAGATATTCGCGTAACTCCGCTTGTGATGTACGGAAAAGAGCATAAACATCGTCAATTGTGATGGGTTGTTGACTCATAGCTGTTTATTGAGTTGATATAAATACATTTTATAGCGATCGCCAATCCGTAAAATAAAGCTAACGCCTCACAGGAAAAATGCTATGTTCAACCGTTATTTAAAATTCCCCTTGCTAATTGGTTTGAGTTTACTAGCGGTGATCGCTTCGGTAATTTTTAGCGTGTCTCGTGCCGATGCTTTGCAGGTAATGCTCAAACCAAATCCTCCTGTACTAGGCGATACAGTATCCGTATGGATTGCTACGGATAAATCTGCGACCTTGCCGCCAACGGTGTCAGTAAATAATAAGCAGTTTCCTGTGTTTCAAATGTCACCCAATCGTTGGCGAGCCTTTATTCCTACGACTCCACTAGATAAGGCGGGGCCACGACAGGTAATTGTGGCAGGTGATGGGCTACAGCAAGTTTTGCCAATGTCATTGGGCGATCGCGAATTTCCCACACAAAGCATTTGGCTGAGTGGTTCTGGTAGTGATTTAGAGCCAACCGATTATGAATGGGATAAGGTGTCGGCATTTAAAAAATTAGTTACGCCCCAAAAATTTTGGAATGGGGCATTTCTGAAACCAAATGAAGGCGAAATCACCACAGGTTTTGGTGTGCGTCGCTATTACAACGGTGAATTTGCTAATGACTATTACCATCGTGGCATTGACTATGCGGGTGGTTACGGCTCCCCTGTGATTACGCCTGCGGGTGGCTATGTGCGCTTGGTGGGAACGGTTGCACAGGGATTTCGACTGCATGGCAATACGATTGGTGTCGATCACGGTCAAGGCGTAGAGAGTATATTTTTACATCTCAGTGAAATTTATGTAAAAGAAGGTGATTTTGTGAAGGCGGGACAAACTATTGGGGCAGTCGGGGCGACGGGCGCGGCAACAGGGCCCCATTTACACTGGGGGCTATATGTGAACGGCGAGGCGATCGATCCTGTAGCTTGGAGATATGAAGGGGTAGAGTAAACAAATGCACGAAGTGCGTTTACTTAGATAAGTCCAAACCAGCCTAGATAGGTTGTCAAAATCGAATTACCAAAAAATAGGGAAATTGCGCCGCCGATCGCTAAAAAAGGACCAAAGGGAATAGGTTGTTGTTTGCCTAATTTGCTGCACAAGACAACAATCGCGCCAACGAAAATACCGACTACCGAGGCAAGCAAAACTGTGAGCAAAACATGTTGCCAACCCAGCCACATGCCAATCATGGCTGCTAGTTTAGGATCGCCGCCCCCCATAGCTTCCTTTTGCAAGAAAAATCGCCCTGCAAGTCGCGTTATGTCTAAGAGCCAAATTCCCAACACTGCCCCACCAATCCCTAATAATAAATGTCCCGCCAAACTAGTCCGATCGCTATGATTGATAAACGTCAAACTCCCTTGATAGAAAAAGCCTAAGACCAAACCTGACTGAGTTAAGGAATTAGGCAAGGTCATCGTATCGAAGTCAATCATTGAAAGAGCCAATAGCCAACTGAGAAATAAAGCATAGAAGCATAAAATTAATGGCGACTGCGAAGTTCCAAAATATGCAGCTACACACCAAAACAGAAAAGCCGTGAAGCTTTCGATCGCAGGATAGCGCCATGATACTGGCGTATGACAATAACGACATTTACCTCTAATCAGAAACCAACCAATACTTGGAAGATTGTCATAGGGTACAAGTTGGCGCAGGCAATGGGGACAACGAGAGGGCGGATGGAGAATTGATAGTCCCGCAGGAACGCGATAAATTACCACGTTCAAGAAGCTACCAATACAAGCACCAATCGCGATCGCAAAAAATTGTAAAAAGAGAGATTCGATGGATAGCAAAGAATTTAGCAAAGTGCTAGTAGCGGTGAGACTGTACCATCTATTGTAATATGCAGATTAAAGGAATATTAATTAGTTTTATCTTAGGAGTTAGCCATTGCTCACAAGTACCAAAAATCCATTGGTCAAACAACTTCGATCGCTTGGTGAGAGTGCTAAAGATCGTAAAGAACAAGGGCTTTTCTTAGTAGAAGGAACTCACGCCCTAACAGAAGCGATCTCTACAGCTTACCCCATATCAATAGTCTGTTGTACCGAAAAATGGATTGCGACTAATCCAGATTTGTATGATCACATTGAAGCTGCTACTGATGAAATCGAAAGATTAGAAATTGTTACTGAAGAAGTACTTCAGGCGATCGCTACCACCAAAAATCCTGATGGAGTAATTGCTGCGGCAGTCATGCCATCCCGTGAAGTTGCCAATATTAGCTCCTTAGGCTTAGCATTAGAAACCATTCAAGATCCCGGAAATATTGGTGCGATTATTCGCTCAGCCGTCGCAGTGGGCGTTGATGGTGTTTTAGTGAGCAGTGATAGCGTAGATTTAACTAATCCTAAAATCGTCCGAGCCACTACAGGGCAATGGTTTCGCTGCAATATGCAATCCTCTCTAAATATTGCTGATGACATTCGCAAATTGCAGTCACAAGGAGTTAAAGCGATCGCCACCTTAGCTAATGCCAAGAAAACCTATTGGGATTATGATTTTACGCAACCGACTCTAATTCTAATTGGTAATGAAGGCAACGGTTTATCTGAGGAATTAATCGAATTAGCAGATGAATCTGTATCTATACCTCAAAGTGATTTAGTTGAGTCCCTTAATGTTTCTATTTGTGCAGCATTACTATTATATGAGGCAAAACGTCAGCGATCTCAATCAATTACATGGGTTTCTAAATAGTCTTGAATCCAATTGTTCCCTAACTTAATGAGATTATTTAAATCAAAACCCCGTAAAATAATCTTGCCATTTACACTTCCTGACCCAAGGGTAGTACCATTGGGTCTAAAACAAACTCTCTTAACTGGTGATTGATGTCCTTGTAACGTTAGGAGTTCCTTGCCTTCTAAACTCCATATTTTTACTAAGTTATCGCTACCCCCTGACGTGAAGGTATTACCATCAGGACTAAAGCAAACACTTCTCACTTCTGCACTATGCTCATTAAGAGTTCTCAATAACTTGCCTTTGAGATTCCATAATTTAATGCTGCCATCTTTACTACTGCTAGCAATGATTTGATTGTCGTGACAAAGAAAGCATGGCGTTGCAGACAAAAGTATGAATTAGATAAAAGAAAGGATAGAAGGGTCGTGAAGATAATGAATCAGCAACCGCACAGAGTAACGCAACATATCTAAAGACTTGGAATAGCAGAAAGTTTTACGGTGCAATCTCGCCAGATAGTGACGTAACCGAGAGTTTTCTCCCTCAACTCGAGTCATGTAAGTCTTGCTAATTATCTGATCACCATCAGGGATAAAACTTGGATAAACAATCCAGCCATCAGTGACGTAGAAATAGCATTGCCATGCCGCCACTATTGTCCATAATGGCTCAAAAGTCTCAGCACTATGATCGCCTAAAGTCCAAGCTAGGATACCCTTACGGAAATGGTCTACTGCTGTCCACACCCAAATCTTGTTTTTTTTGATCCGACAAATGTTTCCAGTTCATCCAATTCGCCAACATCGGGGATATTCTCTGGGGCGATTGAATCAGGTAACTTCTTGCCTTTTTGTTT
>CALRWX020000056.1:0-26526 GCA_943371975.1 Pseudanabaena sp. UWO311
AGCCTGTATCAACTTAGGGTTGCCATACAGCGCTTTTCAATCAAGCGATTTACAGAGAATTATTTTCCCGCCCGAGACGAGAAAATAATTCTCTGTAAATCACTAAGGCTATATAACAGTTCTAAAGGATGGAGGTAATAGAATGAAATTTGAGACACCTGTACAAAAGGCTTGCTATGAGAAGATCCAGCCTTGGTTAAAGGATTTGTATGAAAATGTTTATTCGCCTTCCCATGATACGCCTGTATTTGTTTTACCTTTAGGTTCAGCAACAGCAAATGTTGAAGTATTACCTTGGGGAAATTCTGAAGCGATCATTTCTACTTGGTCTTATGTTGTTACTGGGGCAGAAGTTACACAGGACTTAATGAGATTTTTACTTAAAAAAAATTCTGAACTTCAATTTGGTGTCTTTAGCATTGACGATGATGGTGATATTCGCTTTCACACAACTTTGGTTGGCTCTACCTGTGATCGCCAAGAGCTACAAACTCTAGTGTCTTCTGTATTAGAAACTGCGGATAAGTATGATGATGCGATCGTTGCAAATTGGGGTGGTGAAAGATCTGTAGATCGCAGTCTTTGAAGATCATTCTTTAGGACAGGATTGAACTAAACTTTTAAGTAGCTAAAACCTATCAAGGAGTACCGCCCGCGGAGCGGGCGGTACTCCTTGATAGGTTTTAGTATTATGCTGAACTCCTTAATAGTTTGAATCATGGTAAATTATAAGCGTGAATTTTCAATTAGAAGCGCAAAAACTCTGTTATCAAAAAGTAGCTGATTGGCTGCCAGAACTTTGCGATCGCATATCCCCCATCCAGTTGCAAACAATCCCATTTTTAGTTTGCAATTTGGTTCAGCCACTGTGCTAGTTGAGGTTAGCCCTTTTCGGGAAATAGAATCGATCATTTATATTTGGGCATATGTGGCAACGGAAGTAGAAGTTAGTGAGGATCTAATGCTCTACTTATTAAAACAAAACGATATTTTCCGTTTGGGTGGTTTCAGCATGGCGGATGATGGAGATATTCGGTTTCATGTGACTTTATTGGGAGCTTCTTGTCAACAGAATGGATTTAAACTAGCCCTCGATGAAGTTTTAGACAGTGTTGATTGTTATGATGTGATCGTAAAGCGTTGGGGATGTCGTAGAGCCACAGATGCTTTGTTTGATATTTAGAACCTATGGCGAACGCTGCGCGTTCGCCACAGGTTTTAGAGTTTTATTTTTAATTGCACATAGCTACTTAATTAATGCTTTTACCCCTGCGACAATCTAGCCGCGATCGCCATCCTAAACATCTTGCAGAAGTTGTTGCTACTTCCACAACCGAATTTCTGGCTCAATGTCTAGAACCCGACAATCTAGACTTTCCTGTAATGCCAGCCTTTGGCAGTTGGGTGAAGTCTCAACAAGATGAAAATAGCGATATTATCGCCTATGGAGTCGTGTATCATGCCACCACAGCACCGATTGATTCTGTGCATCGAGCAGTGGCTTTAGGTTTAAGTTTACAAGAATTACGAGAACAACAGCCGCAAATTTTCGCGATGCTCCGTTCTGAAATTAATGTCGTACTAGTTGGATTTAGTGCCGTTGGTAATATTTATCAACATCTTCCCTCTCAACCGCCACAAATCCATCAGGCAGTTTATGCCTGTGAAGAGGAAGAAGTCGCTAACTTTACGGAAGGATTAAATTTTTTAAGAACATTAGTCCAGATGACTAATGCTCCAGTTGATGAGTTAATCGCAGCAGTCCTACGCAATGTCTATCAAATACGAAAATGCGATCGCAATTGGCTAGTTCAAGCAGGACGCAAACTAAGTATTTTACTCAAGGATGATTATGATCGCCTTGGAGCGATTTTAGGACAAGTCCATCCCTAAGGCGGCACTTTGCGCCGCCAATCTTTTTTTGCTTATTTCAACAAGAAATTTTTTTTAAAATTTCTTGTTGAAATAACTAATAGTTCACATTGCCTACAGGCATATATTCTTGAATGAGAGTGCGCTGGCTGCCCCGATCGCCTTCTGTTAATAGGCGATCGCCTGCCTCTTTCAGAGTTCGCAAATCAAAACTAGGTGGACGAAATTCTGGTAAAGCTTCAGTGCTATTGACCAATCGCAAAGTCGCATTTACCAAATGACTTACCTTCACCTTTGCCCCCATGAATACCCAAAATCAATGGCACTGTCACATTAGGCAGCTTCATAAAATTTTTAGCCAAATGGACAGCAAGTTTATCCAAAAAGCGCGGTGAAATGTAATAGGACATACAGATTAATTTTGACGACTAATAGGAATTTATGTGATCCTGCAACCTAACAAAAAACTAAAGAAGGTCGCGCAGCGACTCTCGTTAGCTAAAAACAA
Organism: Pseudanabaena sp. UWO311; assembly: GCA_943371975.1. Classification (GTDB taxonomy): domain Bacteria; phylum Cyanobacteriota; class Cyanobacteriia; order Pseudanabaenales; family Pseudanabaenaceae; genus Pseudanabaena. Next base: position 2,381 of record CALRWX020000056.1, read on the forward strand.
AAAAGCCCGCCTAGGCGGGCTTTTTTATTTACTTCTTATCTTTAGAATTAGAGATAACCTTGGGAGGTTCACGGAAGAAGATGGCAAAGAAGAATAAACCAATCAAACAAGCGAAAATTAAAGTGTAAGTGATAGCTTCCATTTGATGTTATGCCTCAACAGCGCGAGTAGTTTTGTCGCCAACTTTTTGGAATGCACCCCATTCAACTTGCTCTTCGCTCATTTCTGGGTCAACACCAGCAAACACATCGCGGAACAAGGTACGAGCGCCGTGCCAAATGTGACCAAAGAAGAAGAACAACGCAAATACTGCATGTCCAAAGGTGAACCAACCACGAGGGCTAGTACGGAATACACCATCAGAATTATTCTTTTCTTGATCGAATTCAAAGATTTCGCCTAGTTGAGCTTGACGAGCATACTTCTTGACGTTCGGCGCATCAGTGAAGGTTTTGCCATTCAACTGACCACCAACAAAGGAGACAGTTACGCCAGTTTGCTCAACGCTGTATTTCGATTCAGCACGACGGAAAGGAATGTCAGCACGAACAATACCATCTTGATCTTGCAGAACGACTGGGAAAGTTTCAAAGAAGTTAGGCAAACGACGAACACTAAGTTCACGACCTTCACCATCTTTGAAAATTGGATGTCCTTGCCAAGATTGAGCAATACCATCACCATTATTCATCGGTCCAACGCGGAACAAACCACCCTTAGCAGGGCTGTTACCAACGTAGTCATAGAAAGCTAGTTTGTCAGGGATAGTTGACCAAGCTTCTTGCTCACTCAATCCAGCGTTAATACCAGATTGAACGCGACGAGAAATTTCTTGCTGGAAGGAGTTGCTATCCCATTGATAACGGGTAGGTCCGAACAATTCTACAGGTGTAGCTGCTGAGCCGTACCACATGGTTCCTGCAACAACGAAAGCGGCAAAGAACACAGCAGCAATGCTACTAGACAGCACTGTTTCGATGTTACCCATACGCAGGGCTTTGTAAAGACGCTCTGGAGGACGCACGGTCAAGTGAAATAAACCTGCGATGATGCCAACGATACCAGCAGCAATGTGGTGAGCAGCAATACCACCAGCATTGAAGGGGTTAAATCCGTTAGGTCCCCATTCAGGAGCAACATGAGCTACGTGACCAGTTAGTCCATAGGCATCGGACACCCAAATACCAGGACCAAATAGTCCTGTTACGTGAAATGCACCAAAACCAAAGCAGAGTAAACCCGATAAGAATAGGTGAATACCGAACATCTTAGGCAAGTCTAAAGCAGGCTCACCTGTGCGAGGATCTCTAAATAGTTCGAGATCCCAGTTTACCCAATGCCAAATCGCAGCAAGGAAAAGTAAACCAGAGAGAACGATGTGGGCTAGAGCCACACCCTCGAAAGACCAGAATCCGGGATCTGCTACGTTGCCGCCTGTGATTGTCCAGCCACTCCAAGAATTAGTAATACCCAGCCTTGCCATGAAGGGGGTCACAAAGAGACCTTGCCGCCAAATGGGGTTAAGGACGGGGTCACTTGGGTCAAAAATTGCTAGCTCATAAAGTGCCATTGAGCCTGCCCACCCTGCCACAAGAGCAGTGTGCATCAGGTGCGTGGCAATCAGTCTTCCTGGATCATTCAGGAGAACTGTATGCACTCGATACCAGGGTAATCCCATTGCAAATGTTCCTTAATCTATGTAGTGAATAAGATCTTAACGATTCTTAATTTTAATTTATGATAATTGATCATAATTGATCCTGACTTAGGCGGATTACTCAAATACTTTAAGTAATGTAAGCAAATAGCTTAATCAGGAATACGAAGTCAGTTTAGTTATTTTATGCTTAACACAATAATAAACTATTCCTTCCGATTGATGGCTCGATCGCTATATTAAAAATCGACAAAATTCAAATTTAAGCTTCATCCAAAACTTGGTAGGTGTGATCGCGATATTGCAATCACTAAATCAATAGGCGGATGGTTTGCGATTATATGATTATTATTTATCGGATCACCCAAAAGGCGATCGCTGTTTTTATCTCCTTTATATTCACCAATGTATCTACCAGTGTATGTGCCAAGCAAATGAGTCATAAATAACTCAGGATGCAGCGCTTTCCAGAAATATTCAACAAATTGGATGATTTCCTGATCGCTCATGCCTGTTTTACCAGAGGCATTTAATTTATGCTCCGCTTCCAGTCGCCATTGCAGGCTATATTGATAATCTTCTGGGACAAGGACTATCAAACTATCAAGGCAGTCCCAAAGAGCTAAGTAATCGTACAGGTTAGCGTTACATTCAAGGGCAAATTCGCGATCGCTTTCGGACAAAATCGGCGGTATAAAATTACGGAAAGCAGAAATTGGTAAGGGGCGCATCCCCACAAACCAACCTTCAAATAGGACTATATCTGCACGATAGGAAATTTCTGACTCAATGCGATCGCCTTCACCATTGTGCAATGACTTATCAAAACGGGGGATCAGGATCTCTTGCGGTTGATTGGGATTGCGATCGCGCAACTGCTGCAAAACTTGAAGCCCTAGATCAATATCATGGGTATTCGGTGGTCCTCGCCAAATGAGATCGGGACGGCGCTCTCGTAATTTCTGGCGATCGGCATAGGTTTTGTATAAATCATCGAGGGAAAGACTTAAAAAAGTTTTGTCAAGATGTTTTAGCAGGATATTTAAGATTAGCCCTAAAGTTGTTTTGCCTGTCCCCTGACCGCCTAGTAAACCTTGAATCAATGCTCTCCCTAGTTCTTGGTGTTGATCAGCAAGGTTTTGAGCAAGAGGAATCCAATAACACCAAAGAAGAGTAAATACATCTGAAGGATGATCTAATTGAATATTTTGCTTTGTAATAACTTGTGAGATTTCTGAGTGAGATAGCTGTAACAGCTGTGATCGCTGGTTGATAATCGTGTCAATTTCACTCACGTCTACACTCCACAAACTCTTGCTATCTATGATTTGTAGCCGATTATTAGTTTCAAGTAAATCTTGTTTTAGCAGATTATAGTCCTGTTCAGATAGGTGATCACCATTCCCGATTAGTTCAATAATTCTTATAAGTTGATTTTTCATTATTCCCTTACCCCATCAGGCATATGCATGATTTAGCACTCAATACAGCTATAAAGATTACAAATTTACAAAAATTAAGCAGTTAGTTAACAATTATTTAACATAGAATGTTAGCGTAAGTAATTATACGCAGGCTCCTCGACAAAAACTACATATAATTACGAACGATTACATCAGTTAGACCCACTACCTAAAATAGAAAAAATTACAATTATGAATTTGAAAGCTCTTTTGATCGTTGCAAGCCTTGGCTTATCTGCTGGTCTAGTTTCTTGTGCTTCTGAGACTCCTGCGCCTACTGCCACCCCTGCTGCTACATCTGCACCAGCTAAGACAGACGCTAAGCCTATGGAAAAGCCTAAGACCGATGCTAAGCCTGCTGATGCAGCTAAGGATGCTAAGCCTGCTGCCGCTAAAACCGATGACAAGACCAAGACCGATGCTAAGCCTGCTGATGCAACAGCTAAGCCTGATGCAGCTAAAACCGATGCTAAACCTGCTGATGCAATGGCTAAGCCTGATGCAGCTAAGACTGATGCTAAGCCTGCCAAGCCTTAGTTTTTGTTTAAAATAGGTTAGTAAAAAAGGGCGCTATGCGCCCTTTTTTATGTCTAGGATGAAGCCAGCGCAAAGCACCGCCTTCATTTATTTGGGTTTGATTTTCTAAGCAAAACTTGTATTACTATATAAGCCTATGATTATGCGATCGCCTGTTATACCCAAGCAAGCTTTACCTACAAAAGTCTTTCACTGGATAAGTCTAGTTAGTTTATTTCTGATGATGACTAGTGGCTTGCAAATTTACAATGCTAATCCAGTATTTGGCGGACGGGGCGGCATTCATATTCCGCCAGTTTTTGGATTAGGCGGATGGCTTGCAGGGGGTAGGCATTGGCACTTTGCGATGATGTGGATCTTTGTGCTGAATTTATTGTGGTACGGCATTTATGTTTTGCTGACACGCCGTTGGCAACATCGATATATCAGTGGCAAAGATGTCAAAGCTTTATTAGTCAGTCAAAATACTAAGCGCAAAAACTATGCTTGGCATCGTTTTGTCTATACCTTGCTGATCCCAATTTTGTTGTTATCAATTTTTACAGGGATTGGTATGTATAAGCCTGCTCAGTTTTATTGGATTGTTGATAGCTTTGGTGGTTGGGACGCTTTGCGTATTACGCACTTTATGGCAGTACCTAGCACATTGATCTTAGGTTGGATTCATTCACAGTTGGGGCGCAAGGTCGGTGGCGATCGCTTATTGGATTCCATGTTTTGGAGGAATAACTAAAGTCATCATTTTGCAATGCTTTTAGTTATATTTGATTCATGTCACAAGAACCTAAACAAAAATCATCAAATACAGAACTAGAAATTGATGATGATACCGATATTGTCCCACGCCGCCGATTTTTGACCTTGGCTGGCGCTGGTTTACTGACAATTGGCTTTGGTAGTTTAGCTGAGGGGCTTGTTGGTGGATTAACAGAGCCCATAAATCAGCAAGTTGAGTCGTTGTTATTCCAGACCCAGAAACTAGTACCAGAGTTTTCAATATCAGCGATCGAGCCAGACAAGTTAATTGTCAACAGTTTTCGAGGTACACCTGCGATTAATCCTAATGCCTACCGCTTAACAATTGATGGCGAAGTGAATAATCCCCTGAGTCTCAGTTTGGACGATTTGCAAAAATTGCCATTTACCTCAATAGTAATTCGCCACGTGTGCGTTGAGGGATGGGCGGCGATCGTGCAGTGGGGTGGCGTGAGGTTGCAAGATTTATTAGCGATCGCTAAGCCATCACCCCAATCTAAATATGTCTATTTCTATTCGGCAGATGGCTATTATGAAAGCTGGGATCTTGACTCAGTAATACATCCTCAAACCTTGATGGCATATCAAAAAAATGGACAGCCGCTATCACCAGAAAATGGCGCACCGTTGCGTCTTGCCTCCCCAGTAAAGCTTGGCTACAAGCTCAGTAAATGGGTTACGAGAATTCAGCTTACGAGCAAGCTAGATGAAAAACGCGGTTATTGGGAAGATTTGGGCTATGAATGGTATGCAGGTCTGTAAGTAAATGAAGCGCAATGCATCTAATTTAATGTATATTAACTTTTGTTACAGGTTTCATGATATATTCAGACTATAGCGCTCTGCGTAGATCAGGTAACGTCCATGCGTTTAATTTTTACACCTAATTTCAATAAGTTTCAATCTATCAATGCGACCCAAGCATGGTCACTTTTCTTGACAGGCTGTAAAAAAGATGATTCGTTTGGTAAAAATCCAATGATTGGCAAATATCTAACGGTTGCTATTTTAGGTGCAGTTATTGCCCAAATATTAGAAGCAATTTTAATAAGTAACTCGGCATAATTAAAAACCTAAAAACTACGTCTGCCGCTACGTAGCTATAGAAAGTCAAAACATAGTAGCCGTATTTATGTCTTTTTTATTACCATGAAATAGACATTTCATCACCTCTTCCTGACTAGGGACTTGCGACTTAATACAGTAGCAAATATAAAGCTAGAAATCAGTGGGGCAACAAAGCCGCCCCACTGATTTCTAGAAAATCTAGATTAGTATCTTATTTTTTCGCAAGTCCCTTAGCTGACCAATGCCTTCATTTATTCTTCCCAGTTGCAAAAATTCTTATTTCTAATTTAGCGAGATTGCTTTGGAGTCCCCGCCAGTTGGGGTTGCTTGCTTAAACCAGTGAGGACTTTATTATCTTTAGTAACTAAATGCCCGATAAAAGCAGCTCCTGCAGCAATATCGATCGCGCTCGCCACTACATCCCCTTCAACTTTGGCAGTGGCAGTCAGGGTCACTTTTGCGGTTGCCTGAATCTGTGCCTTGATTATCCCTTGGCTAATGAGGTTATTTGCACGCACTTCTTCGCCTTCAATTCTGCCCGTAGAGGCTATTTCTAGATCTCCCAAGACATCTACATTGCCGTAAACACTGCCATCAACACGAAGGCTACCTTCGCTCCTAATGGAACCACGAACTTCTGTCCCCTTGGCGAGGTAGTTCATGGTATTGCTGCCAGACTTGGTGCGGTTAAAGAACATACATGACTCCTTAAGGTTCCTTGAGATTACTTAATTTTTGGAATTCCACATCGGTTAATTTTAAGTATTGTCGGGGATCGATTACTTTTTCACCCTGAAAAATACTGTAGTGGAGGTGAGGACCAGTGGATCTGCCACTGTTGCCTAGATAGCCAATCAACTGCCCACGCTTCACTCGGGTCTCAGGTTTTACAGCCACCCCAGAGAGATGGGCGTAGAGAGTGCTATAGCCATAACTATGATTAATTACCACGACTAAACCATAGCCACCTTCTACTCCAGCAGAAGTGACTAACCCAGGAGCGGTGGCATAAACTGGACTACCGTACGCATCCACAAAGTCTATCCCATTATGTGCCTCTGTACCATAGCCAAAGGGATTAAGACGATTGCCAAATAAGGAAGTTATCACTAAATTTTTCCCCTGCATGGGCATGCCTCGGGGAATTATTTCTTCTCGGTTTAGGGTTGCCTCTAGGGAAGGATTTAAATCCCGAATCTGATTCCAAAGGGAATTAAGACGGCGTTGGTTGGTTTGCATCAGGCGATCGGGGCTGGTGGATCCGCCTTGTCCCTTGAGACTGTTTCTTTGTTCTTGGGAATTATTCTGGAGATTACCAGAAGATTTCGGGATTCCCATCTCACTATTTTCAGTCGTTTTGGTGGTTTTAGTTCCGATTTTGGGCAGTCCTGCTCGTTCTCGGAGTCGATCAATCTCCTGTTGCAGTTGATCCTGTTCTAGTTGTAATTGTTCTTGGCGTTGCTGTAAAGCTATTTTGTCTTCTAGGTATTGGGCATTTCTTTGCTGTTCTGTCAGCCAGATACTACCCGCCCACACAAATGGGATTGATAGAAAACCCAGACTAAAAGCAAGCCTCATCAAGAAAAGCCATGGGCTCATGTGTAAAACTAAAGGAGACTTGCCAGTGCGTGTCAGAAAGATAGTATATTTGGCGGGGAGGCGATGGTTGTTCATGATTATCAAATCTGAAAAAGTAGTCAACTGCCATCCCGAGATCTACTTAAATCTAGATTGTTTTAGGATTTCGTATTTCCTTGATAAGTATTGACCTTACATGCTCCCCGCTATTTTAGTCAAGTAAAAATGATCGCTAAATTATTAGTTAAAGTTTTTTAGAGGATGTCTAATATAAAATATCTGGCTTTGTCAGATATTTATTCACACAAAGAGATGCAGCGCTTGGCTAAGCGCTGCATCTCTTTGTGTGAATATAGACTTACACAGCTTCTAAATCTTTTTCACCAGTACGAATTCGGATAATTCGCTCTACAGGAGATACGAAAATCTTACCATCGCCAATTTCACCAGTGCGAGCGGCAGTAATCACCTTATCTACCACCATATCAACTTGGTCATCTTCTACAACAATCTCAATCTTGAGTTTTTGCAGAAATTCAACCGTATACTCAGAGCCACGATAGCGCTCTGTTTGTCCTTTCTGACGTCCAAAACCACGTACTTCTGATACGGTCATACCGACTACGCCGGCATTTACCAGAGCAATTTTGACTTCGTCAAGCTTGAATGGACGAATGATTGCTTCAACCTTTTTCAAATTAACTCCTCCTCTGATTATTCAACTTTAATACACTTGAATCGATACCCAAATTTGTAGCCTAGCATACTATTTGGGATTGTCGTCAGGTTTGACGTTGCCACATCCACCAACGAACTACCAATTTCTCTAATTCTATCCAAACAAACATCAATGCACTAAAACCAAAGCAAACTGCTAACTCAGTTGGGGTAATCAAATATGTTCCAAAGAAAGCACGGAACGGTGCTACATAAATCAGCACCAATTGTAAAATCGTAGTCATAATCACTGATCCCCATACAAAAGGATTAGTCATGGGATTAAGCTCAATAGTTAGCTGTGTGTTAGAACGAATTGCGATCGCATGTCCCATTTGGGCGATACAAAGAGTCGTAAACACCATTGTCTCCCATCGTTGAGCTGAGTAAATTTCGTCAAAATGAGTTGCGGTATAGCCATGCGCCCAAACCATTAGAGTAATTGTGATAATTGATAGAACAATACCAATTCTCACCATGTATAAACCCATCCCTCTAGCAAAGATATTTTCACGGGGATCGACAGGGGGATTTTTCATCACATTTGGTTCGGCTGGCTCAACAGCAAGCGCAAGCGCAGGTAAACCATCAGTGACAAGATTCATCCATAAAATTTGTAAAGGAATCATCGGAACATTTAAGCCAGGGATGATAGAAGCGGCGGCGATCGTGATCACTTCGCCGATGTTACTACCGAGAATGTATTTGATAAAGCGGCGGATATTTGTATAAACTACTCGACCTTCCTCGGTAGCAGAAACAATGGTGGCAAAGTTGTCATCCAGCAAGATCATATCACTGGCTTCTTTGGATACGTCAGTACCAGTAATGCCCATGGCAATCCCAATGTCGGCTTGTTTCAGGGCAGGGGCATCGTTAACACCGTCGCCTGTCATAGCAACGAAATGATGCTGTCTTTGCAAGGATTGGACAATTCGCAGTTTATGTTCTGGGGAGACACGAGCATAAACGTTGACCTGATTAACTTCACGATCTAGGTCAGCAGCACTCATCCTTTCTAGTTCGCGCCCAGTGAGAACATGATCACCGTCTCTGGCAATACCTAAATCGACAGCGATCGCCTTGGCAGTGAGTTGATGGTCTCCCGTAATCATCACAGGACGAATCCCTGCTTCACGACAGCGCTTGACGGCTTCACGAACCTCTGGACGTGGCGCATCGAGCATTCCTACTAGTCCTACCCAGATTAAATTGCTCTCATCTTTTTCGGTAATCCCACCTTCGGGCAATTCAGAGACGTTACGATAGGCAAAACCTAAGACTCGTAAGCCCCGACTAGCGAGTTCATTATTTTGAGCAAGTACATGTTGACGTTGTTGATCGGCGATCGCTTGAATCTGATCGCCAATTTGAATATGGGTGCAACATTCTAGGGTTAATTCGGGAGAACCTTTGCAAAAAAGAACATTACCTCCATACTCGCCTTGCACCAAAACACTCATACGTTTACGTTCAGATGAGAAAGGAACTTCAAAGACACGTGGCATCCGATGTTGCCATTCTGAGAAATCACATCCGCCTTTACTGGCAAGTACTAGTAATGCACCTTCCGTAGGATCACCAATGATAATCCATTCACCATTTTTTTGTTGCAGAATTGAATCATTGCAGAAGACACAAGCCATTAACAATTGCTGAACTTCAGGGATATTGTTAACAGTTAGATGAGAATCATCTAGAGAGCTTCCAAGTATTGTAAATTCGCCAGTTGGCTTGTAGCCATCTCCTGAAACTTGGAGGGAATGTAAACCTGTCCGAATACCCTGTACTACCATTTTGTTTTGAGTCAGAGTACCAGTTTTGTCAGAACAGATGGTAGTCACAGAGCCGAGAGTCTCTACTGCTGGTAAACGACGAATCAGAGCGTTGCGCTTGACCATGCGTTGTGTACCAAGAGCCAGAGTAACAGTCACCACCGCAGGCAAACCTTCGGGGACAACAGCGACTGCCATGCTCAGAGAAGTTTCGAGTAGTTCGCCAAAATTGCCTTTATTAAGCAATCCGATCGCCACAACAACAGCCACTAGGGCGAGGGAACCAGTTACTAATACATTCCCTAATTGAGTCATTCTCTGTTGCAAAGGCGTGTCTTCAGTTTCTACATCTTGAATTAGAGACGCAATTTTTCCTAATTCTGTCTGCATCGCGGTTTTAGTGACAAGAACTTTGGCGCGTCCCTGTACGACTTCCGTACCCTGATAAACACAATTTAAGCGATCGCCTAAACTTGCATCGGCTTCAAGAATTAAATTTGCCTGCTTGTTAACAGCCTCGGCTTCTCCCGTCAAGGCTGATTCACGGACTTGGAGATTTTGTTCCTCTAGTAGCCGACCATCAGCAGCAATTTGAACCCCTGCCTCTAGGAGCATAATGTCGCCAGGTACAAGTTCCTTGCCATTAATTTCAATTATTTCTTCGTTACGAATCACCCGAACTTTAGGTGAAGAAAGCTTTTTGAGCGCAGCTAGAGCTTTTTCGGCATTAATCTCTTGCATATAGCCTAGAATGCCATTGAGAAGAACAATCGAAAAAATGGCAACAGCATCTTTCGGAAATTCTGGTATGGGCTTGTTAATGGCGAGAAACCCTGAGACTACAGCCACAGCCATCAGCATGACCAGCATGATATTTGTGAACTGATCAATAAAAATTTTGAGAGATGATCGCCCGACTTTTTCAGTTAGTTCATTGGCTCCATAGCGCTCAAATCTGACTGCAACTTCTTGGCTATTAATCCCTTGTTCAGGATCGCTTTGGAGTTTTACTAAAGACTCTTCAGCAGTAAAGGTATGCCAAAGAGGTATGGGAGACTTAGGAGCAATATCTTTGGTCTCAAATGCCATAAATATTTACGGGTAAACGATTGTGCGTATATTACTAAAAAATAGTACCAGCTAGTTTAAAAGTTATTTAATTCTTTATTATCACAAAAATTTCTGTTAAAGCCTGAATATGCGGCTCCCCCTTATTCAAAGCCATCTTATGAATAAAATTGTGTAGCTAACCCCAAAATAGAGTTGTGGCACTTTGCGCCACAACTCTATTTTGGGATTTAGGCTATAGCTATGCCAATTGTCAATCTCAAGTTGCTATACAATTAGCCCATGAGCAGTAATCCTTTTTTGCCCCAAAGATTGGTGGGCAGACAAACAGAGTTAGAGCGAATTAGTCAAGTTTTGCTAGCAGATGAAGATTTGTTGATTGCTGGTGTGGCAGGGAGTGGACGCAGAACTCTAGTTAAATGGGCTGCCAAACATGTAGGCGCAAGGGTAATTACTTTAGATTGTTTACGCGCAACTGATGGCGATCGCTTTTTAAGACTTTTAGCCGATGGTTTGCTTAATGTATTTGATCACCCCGAAGAACTGCTCATGTTGCAACAATTGCTCAAAGACCAGTCCGTTACTTTTGAAGTGGCAGAACAAGCTAAACCTCGAATAATTTGGAAACTTCCTGCGACAGGAATTTGGAATTTATTTCAACACTTACTGAGCATCCCGCAGCAGATGGCAGAATGGCTGGATTGTCGAGTGGCGATTGTGCTGCATAACTTTACACATATTCGCTCATGGGATCGCAAAGGAGACTGGGAAGAATATCTGCGGCGGGAGATTCAATTACAAAGTCGAGTGAGTTATGTCCTGATTGCCACAGTTCCCGAACCTTGGATGCACAAACTTAGTATTCATGTAGTGGAATTATCGCCACTAAATAATGTCGAACTTTGTGAATGGTTAGAACCGATGATGCAAACCAAAGGTTTACAATTCGATCCTTTAACCACGTCTTTACAGCTATTTGTAGAATATATTCAAGGTAATCTCAGCGACGCGATCGCTTTAATTAGAAGAATTTGGCTAGATTATTTGACACAACCAAATCCACCCAGTGAATTCTTAATCCAGCCACATCATGTCCACGAAAATATGCTTGCCTTAATTGAAGATCTGGCTCCTACTTTTGAATCTTTGATTATGCTTTTGCCTCCAAGTCAGGTAAGGGTGTTAGAGAGTTTAGCGATCGATCCAACAGTTAGCCCTCATAGTCGCGAATATATTCAAAAACATCAACTTTCACGAGGTGGGAGTTTACAAGGAGCGCTTGATAGTTTGGAACAGAAGGGACTGGTTTATGGGGCAAAATATGGCTATCGTATTTCTCTGCCTACTTTGCAATTTTGGTTAAAGCAACGTTTAGGATAATCTGATTGAAAGAACTTGCTTCGCCAGTTCTCTCAATCAAAATTGGATTTTATGCAAAATATTCACTCTCTTCCTATCGAAGTTGTCCATCTCATCGCCGCAGGTGAGGTGATTGATTCACTAGCAGCAGTGGTGAGGGAACTTGCTGAAAATGCGATTGATGCAGGGGCAACAAGAATCATCATTTCTATTTGGATGGATACGCTGTCTGTGCAGGTGAGTGATAATGGCGGTGGGATGGCGATGGCGGATTTATCACAGGCCGCGACACCCCATACAACTAGCAAAATCAATAATGCGGAAGATTTATGTCAAATCGATAGTTTAGGATTTCGGGGAGAAGCGCTCTTTAGTCTTGCCCAACTTGCTGATTTAAGTATTTGCAGTCGTCCTATACTTGAACCAGTGGGCTATCAAGCTAATTATGATGAACATGGTAATTTGCAATCAAGTCCGAAAGTAGTAGCGATCGCCACAGGTACGATCATCACAGTTCGTAACCTCTTTGCTCGCTATCCTAATCGCTTGCAGTCTTTGCCGAGTAATTCCCAGTTAACTCGCAAGGTGCAGATACAAATTCAGCATCTAGCGATCGCTAATCCTCATATTAATTTGCAAATAAATCTAGATAATCGCGAATGGTTCACGATTTGGGCAGGCGAAAATGCAGGTGATATTTTGCCTCAAATTGTCAGTTCTATTCAGCCCTATGATTTGGTATATAGAGGGTTTACCCTCACCCCCAACCCCTCTTCCAATCAGAAATCTCCCTCAATCCGCCTTACAAATGGGGAAGAAGAAAATTCTCCTCTCTTTGCAAGGGGGGCTGGGGGGGATCTAAAACCTGAAACGCAGAGAGAGGGAATCTCCATCACCCTCGGATTACCCGATCGCCGAACGCGTCGTCGTCCTGATTGGATTAAAATTATTCTCAATGGTCGAGTGGTAAGTTTTCCAGAATTAGAGCAAACGGTACTTTCTAGTCTAGAACGCACTTTGCCACGTAATCGTTTTCCCGTCTGTATTGTGAATCTAAATCTACCCTGCGATCGCATTGACTGGAATCGTCATCCTGCCAAAAATGAAGCCTATATTCAGAATTTAGATGATATCAAAACCCAGATTAAAGATGGAATTACGGAAGTTTTGAAAGCGCCTGAACCAACTTCACAAATTAGTTATGGCAGTGCAACTAATAATTTATTACGGACTGCGGAAAGGAAAACTTCCTACTTAATTCCTATAAAAAAAGAAAACTTTAATCATCTTAATTCTTCTCTAAAGGCGATCGCCCAAGTTCTTGACACCTATATTCTTGCAGAACATGCGGGTGGATTATGGCTAGTGGAGCAGCATGTCGCCCATGAGCGAGTAATCTTTGAAAGAATTGAAATGCAGTGGCAAATTGCCCCAATTGATCAGCCGATTCTGTTGCAAAAAATTAATGAAGATGGAATTGAAAGACTGCAATCTTTGGGATTAGAAATCGAAGCATTTGGTAATGAACTATGGGCAGTGCGATCGCTTCCAGAAATTCTCATCGGTCATACAGACTGCGGGACAATTTTGCTGGAGATGAGTAAACAAGATGATCCGACTATGGCGAGAGCAACAGCCGCCTGTCGCAGTGCCATTAGAAATGGGACAAAATTAGATTTACCAACAATTTGTGACTTACTCAGGCAATGGCAACAAACCCGTAATCCCCATACTTGTCCGCATGGTCGCCCGATCTGTTTAGCGATCGATGAGTCAGATCTTGCCCGTTTCTTTCACCGCAATTGGATTGTTTCTAAGTAGTCCAGAAAATAAAACCTAGAATTTTGTGCCCCCCGCCCGCATAGCGGGGGGGGCACAAAATTCTAGGTTTTAAGTAATAAAAGTAATACAGAGGATGGCTGTCGCTATAATTACAAAAGTTTGTGATCGGAGCCAAAATGAGTCTGTCCCAAAGTGTAGAAAATATTTCCGTTAGTCAATTTACCTACCACATATCAATACCTGAGCCAGAAAATCATCTCCTACAGGTCGAACTAGCGATCGCTGATTGGCAAGCAGAAACGATTGATCTAAAGCTGGCAGTCTGGACTCCCGGTTCTTACTTAGTACGCGAATATGCCAAACACTTACAGGACTTTCAGGCGTTCGCCGTAAATGGACAGCCTCTCCAATGGCAAAAAATTAGCAAAAATCATTGGCGAATAAATCTTGCTAATAACTCGCAAATCAAAATTCGTTATCGGATTTTCTGTAATGAACTCACAGTTCGCACTAATCATATTGATGCTACCCATGCCTTTTTTACGGGTGCGGCAGTATTCATGTATATTCCTGAATACCAGCACCATCCTTTCCAGATTGAGGTAAGTCTTCCCAAAGACGATTGGCAGATTGCTACAGCTTTACCCAACTTTGCTAATAGCTCCAACACATTTTATGCTAAGAATTTTGATACTTTAGTCGATAGTCCCTTTGAGATTGGGATTCAAGAACAACATGAATTTACTGTTCTCAATAAGCGGCATCGCTTGATCATCTGGGGACAACATAACGCTGATGCAAATCGTATTATTAAAGATACAACTGCGATCATTGAGGTGGAAGCAGAAATATTTAATGGATTGCCCTACGATCACTATGACTTCATTTTGCATGCAAGTAATGGATTTGGAGGATTAGAGCATAAAGATAGTACAGTGCTGCTATACAACCGTTTAGGATTCCGTAAAGAAGAGAGCTATTTACAATTTCTCAACCTTGTTGCCCATGAATTTTTCCATACTTGGAACGTTAAACGGATTCGACCAAAGGCGTTAGAGATCTTTGATTATGATCAGGAAAACTATACAGGTTCTCTATGGTTTAGTGAAGGAACCACAAGTTATTATGATCAAATCTTTCCTCTACGAGCAGGAATTTATGATGCCAAGCATTATCTAAAGCTAGTTGCTAAAAGTATTACCCGCTTGCAAACGACTTTTGGGCGCAATGTTCAATCTCTCTACGATTCTAGTTTTGACACATGGATTAAACTCTATCGTCCCGATGCTAATACCCATAACAACCAAATTTCCTATTATCTCAAGGGTGAATTAGTATCAATGCTTTTGGATTTGCTAATTCGCGCTAAAAACAATAATTTGCGATCGCTTGATCATGTTTTGCAGATTATGTGGGATCGATTTGGGAAAAATGAAACTGGCTTTAGCGAAACGGAACTTCATGAGGTAATTGAAAACGTTGTAGGTATCGATCTGACAGATTTCTGGCAAGATTATCTATACGGCACAAAGGAACTAGATTATAACTACTACCTAGAACCATTTGGAATAGAGCTACGCAAGGCTTCTCAGGATATTCCCTTTATTGGGTTGACTCTCAAATCCAACAATGGTATTGCCGAAGTTGAGAAGGTTGAGTATGGTTCACCAGCCCAAAAAGCAGGAATTAGTACAGGTGACATTTTACTGGCGATCGCAGGTATTCGCGTTACTGCCGACAAATTGAATGAACGCCTCAAAGATTTTGCGGTTGGTGATGCGATCGCAATTACGATCTTCCAACAGGACTTATTAAGAACTGTAGAAGTAGTTTTAAAAGAGCCAATTTATACTCACTTTGATCTTGTACAGATTAGTAAGGCTTCAGCAATTCAAGAAACAAATTTAAAATTGTGGCTAAGCATCTAACAAGTAAGTTGCTCCGCAGCTTACTTGTTAGGTCGGGTTTGTGATTGCTTGCGCTCTTAACAAAGATTCGATCTCTTCTGCTGGCAAAGCTTTATAAAAGAAATAACCCTGAATGCGATCGCAACCAAGCGATCGTAAAAATTCCACTTGTTCTTTAGTTTCTACACCTTCGGCAATAACAATTAAATTAAGACTATGGGATAGGTTAATTAATGAAGCGACAATTACTTGATCTTGTGCATTATGACTAATATGTTCGATAAATATACGATCAATTTTGAGGGTGTCAATTGGTAAATTCTTCAGATAGCTTAGGGCAGAATAACCAGTACCAAAATCATCAAGTGACAACTGAATACCCATCTGTCGAAATTGATTGAGCAAGACAATCTTCTCTTCAACATTTTCAATCATAATTCCTTCAGTGATTTCTAACTCTAGATAATTCGAGTCGAAATTTGTCTCATCTAAAATTTTTTGTAAAGATGCTAGAAGGTTTTTTTGTTGTAGTTGTTTTATCGATAAATTCACACTAACCTGAATGGGTGGTAGCCCTTTTTTTTGCCATGCGATCGCCTGTAAGCAAGAATTTCTTAACACCCAATTGCCAATATCAATAATTAAGCCTGATTCTTCTGCAAGTGGAATAAACTTGCTAGGTGGAATGGAACCTAAAGTAACATGTTTCCATCGCAATAAAACTTCTAAGCCAACTATCTTATTCGTACTTAAGTCAATTTGTGGTTGATAATATGCTTCTAATTCTCCATTTCCTAAAGCTCTTCGCAAATTATTTTCCATTAATAATTTTTGAAAACTTTGTTCCTGCATATTTGGCACATAGAATTTAAAACTATTTCGCCCTTCAACTTTAGCGCGATACATTGCCATATCTGCGTGACAAATTAATTCTTCCACATCAGTATTGTGTTCTGGATAAATACTTGCACCAATACTTGTAGTAATATGTAACTCATGTTCACCACAGTTAAAAGGTAAAGCTAGAGCTTGAATCAATGATTCTGCGATTTGGACAACAATATCTGGAGAGGTAATTGATTTGGTAAGAATTGCAAATTCGTCTCCACCCCATCGTACTAATAAGTCGCCTTTTCGCAATAGAGTCTTTAGGCGATCGCTTACAGCTTGAAGTAATAGATCACCAATTGCATGACCTAACGAATCATTGATTAATTTAAAGCGGTCAATATCGAGAAATAAAATTGCAAATTTTTGATTTTTATCTTCTAATTTTTCTGCAAATCCAATTAAATATTGATGGAGATATTTGCGATTAGGTAAGCCAGTAAGAGAGTCATGATGAATCTGGTAAGAAATAATTGCTTCAGCTTGCTTCTGAGTAGTAATGTCAGATATATGAATACGAACTACTTCATTCCAAGGCATAAAATGAACAACTTCTTCAAACACCTTACCATTAAATTCGATCTCCCTCACAAAAAAATTTCGCGTAGGAGTAAGCAATGGAGTTAGTTCAGACAGTAAGTTTTTCAGTAAAGGATGCCCTGTCTGTATATCTTCTACATCTGGGAATTGGCGTAACGTTGCAGGATTAAAGTATAAAATTTGTCCTATCAAATTCAAATCAATAACTGGTTGAGGATTCAGTTCGGGAGATGATAGAAATTGGTTTATAGTATCACGAACATTAGCAGATACATCATCATCAGATATCGCCAATAATGGAGAACAATTACCAGATGTTATGAAATCTAATTGATGACCATTTACTATGAGAAGAGTATCACTAGAAATTGTATTTTTAGAGATTTTGCCCTGAGGGTTATTCAAAATGGAAGTAATAACTTGATATACCGCTTTAGTGTCTTTGCTAAAGCGAAGCTCATCACCATGGGATAGTATGTGAGAAAATCGTTTTTTTCCATTAACGAGAACTCCATTAGTACTACGTACACCATCAAGATTTCCATCAATAATACGAAAAAAGCGAGAGTTCTCAACAGGTTCAGCTATAGCTAACAAGGTGGCATGTTTACGAGATACAAGATTTGAACGTAGCACAATCAAATTATCTAGACCACGCCCTAAGGAATAAGTTGTATTTTGTAAGAGAAAATTGCGAAATCCTTTGGGATCTTCAACCGTAAGTACGTGATGAAGTATATCTGTCTTTTCAAGAGTAGATGACTCTTCTAATCTCACCTGAATATTTTTCCTTTACAACTAGCTTTGAATACTTAACTCTTGGAATCGACATCTACAATATCTTGTTAATAGAAAGAGATACAGGCTTTTCTAAAACAGTTGTGAAGCAACCCTTCAAAAAATCTTGGACTCTAAAAAAATGCAAAGTACTTTATTTCATATGTGATGATTATTAATGTAAATATAATAATTTTTGCTCTAGTGATTTACATACAGGCTTTTAATTAAACTTATCTAAACAAAGAGCTTAAGCACTTTGTTTACGACTTAACCTTAAAGGGTTAGCGATATAGATTTATATTATCTGACTAAGACAAAGAATTTAAGATCCCTGTCTACAAGTCAAAACATAACATTTTTTTAGTCTACTGAAGCACAGAATTGCATTCGCATCTAAAAGATGGAAACACAAACTTGATCTCTCATCCACTTAAAAAACGTTGTATATAAAGTCACTATTAGTTACTTTATATACTACCTTAGCTCAATTTTCTGGGATGTGGCAATATAATATCTTCCCGACTAAAATATCGTTAATGTCAATTAACATCTTCATGGCAAATGACCAATGAGAGAAACCATTAAAGAATGGACAGCAGTTCAGCAAACATTTCAAAGAATTTGGGGATATACAGATTTACGAGAATCTCAGCGTGAAGTAGTCTCTAATTTACTGCAAGGTCGCGACAGTTTAGCAATTATGGCTACAGGTGGGGGAAAGTCTATTTGTTTTCAGTTGCCAGCTATCCTCAATGAAGGTTTAACTTTGGTGATTTCTCCTTTGTTAGCTCTAATGGAAGATCAGGTTAGGGATTTACAAGCCAGAAATCTACCTGCTGCTGCTTTGCATAGCAACCTATCACAACTAGAACGGCGAGAAGTGTTACGAAATCTTCCTAATACTCGGTTGCTTTACATTTCTCCAGAAACATTATTAAGTCAACCTGTCTGGGAAAAGCTAAGCGATCGCAATTTAAAAATTACAGGATTAATGCTAGATGAGGCGCATTGCTTAGTGCAGTGGGGTGATTCCTTTCGACCGAGCTATCGGCGATTAGGAGCAGTACGATCAGCTTTGATGCAGCAAAAGCCTGATAATCATCCACGCATCGCTCTGGCAGCTTTTACGGCAACAGCCGATCGCAATACGACTGCTGAATTACAAACTTGTTTGCAACTAGAAAAACCTCACATTGTCAGAACTAGTCCCCATCGTCCCCATCTAAGCCTAAAGGTTGAGATTGCATGGACACCCGCAGGGCGTAAATCACGGACTTTGAAATTTATTCGCGATCGCAAAGGACAGTCGGGTCTCATCTATGTCCGCAGTCGCCGCGATGCAGAAACTTTAGCCTCATGGCTGCAAGAAAATTCTTTTCAAACTGCGGCGTATCATGCAGGCTTACCACCCCAAGAGCGGTGGCAGATCGAGCAGCAATGGCTCAATAATCAATATTCCTTTGTGATCTGTACTTCAGCCTTCGGTCTCGGAATTAATAAGCCAGACACGCGATGGGTTTTGCATTTTCATCCGCCTTTAACTCTTTCAGAATATATCCAAGAAATTGGACGAGCGGGGCGTGATGACAAGCCTGCGGAGGCTTTGATGTTGGTTAGTGAACCGACAGGATTGCTAGATGATAGCGATCGCCAAAGGGTAAATTTTTTCTTGCAGCAACAGCAAAAGCTCCAACAAAAGGCACAGGTACTTTTACCAAGGCTACCGCGCCAAGGTAATTTTGCAGAAGTGTCTAAATTACATCCAGATGCGGCGATCGCCTTAGGTTTATTGCATCGGGCGGGGCATCTAGTTTGGCATACACCTTTTAGCTATGAAATTTGCAATTTTTCCCAGCAGCAGCAGCAAAAACAAGTCCTTGGGCATCAAAGTGCGATCGCGCAAATGCAAGCTTATATATATGTAAAAGGTAATCGTTGGGCTTTTTTACTGAATAACTTTGGATTTGAGGAAGAAGCCAAGTTACTGGTAAGATGAAAAGAAACAACTTAATTTTTCTTAACAACAGGGAAATAATACGTGTCGTCTTCGACTATTCATCGGATCAATCTCGAAAATCCACTTACTGATACTTCTTCTACATCACAAACTGAACTCCCATTTACCTTTCAGGATGTAAAAGGCTCTATCCCTAGTGAATGTTTTACTCCTAATGTATGGCGATCTCTTGCCTATTTCTTTGCTGATACTGCGATCATTATTGGTTTATATGCCACAGCTGCCTATCTAGATGCTTGGTGGTTTTATCCGATTTTTTGGTTTGCTACGGGGACAATGTTTTGGGCTTTTTTCGTAGTTGGTCATGACTGTGGACATGGTTCTTTTTCTCGTTTAAAGTGGCTAAATAACCTCATTGGTCATCTGACTCATATTCCCATTTTGGTTCCCTATCACGGTTGGCGTATCAGCCATCGTACTCATCACCAAAACACAGGTAATATTGACACCGATGAAAGTTGGTATCCTGTAACCGAAAATCAATATAAAGAAATGGATTGGCTGGGAAAATTCATTCGCTTTGATGCCCTGTTGTTGGCTTATCCTCTTTACCTATTCAAGCGATCACCTGCTCGGACTACCGCTTCCCACTTCATGCCCAACAATGATCTTTTCCGTGAGTCAGAAACCACAGACATTATCACTAGCACTAGCCTTTGGTTAGCAATGGTTGGATTTTTGGGTTGGTTAGGTTTTACCTATGGATTTCTATTTCTCTTCAAGTTCTATATCGTTCCTTACCTCATTTTTGTAGTATGGCTCGATCTAGTTACCTACTTGCATCACACCGAAGCTAATATTCCTTGGTATCGTGGTAAAGATTGGTACTTCTTGAAGGGAGCGCTCTCCACCATTGATCGTAATTATGGAATCTTCAACGATATCCATCATAATATCGGTACTCATGTTGCTCACCATATCTTTATTGGGATTCCTCACTATCATCTTAAAACTGCAACGAAAGCGATTAAGCCAGTTTTAGGTAAATATTACCGAGTTTCCAACGTGCCAATTTGGAAAGCTTTCTTTACTTCTCAAAAGGAATGTATTTTTATCCCTGACGCAGGTAGCCGAGTATATTACCAATCAGATAAAAATTAGTAATTATTTAGGAATAACAAGAAGCTTAAGCCCCTTGTTATTTAAAGAGAAAGAGGTCGCAATGCGACCTCTTTCTCTTTTTTTCTTACTCTTTACAAAAACACAAAAATCTGATAGATAAAGAAATATTGATTATGATCAAAACAACGCTAAATCGCAACGCCAAATTTAAAGAGGCATAAATGGTTTCTAGCAACAGTAAGATCGGTATTATCGGCGCAGGGACATCAGGTGCTTATCTTGCCAGTTTGCTCATTCAAGAAGGATTTCAAGTCACCCTATTTGAGAAAGCGCCCTTAGTGCGTACTGACGGTTGCGGCATTCTAATCGTGCGATCGGGTATGCAAGCTATCCATGATGGAAATCCTCAAATTAGCAAAAAAATTATTGAAGCTGGTAATCCTGTTAAATTATTTGAGTTTCGGAATCTTAAAGGTGGATTCATTAATTCTGAAGCGGTAACCTATGAAGAAGGGGAAATTCCGGGAATGTTGGTACATCGCAAGGCGATTTTAGAAGCAATTCTCGATACCTTGTCTCCAAATAGTATTAAATTTAATGCTCAGTTATCTTCCATTACCCAGACCCATAATAGCGCGATCGCCCATTTCAAAGATGGTAGTCAATGGGAAGGCGACTTAATTATCGGCGCTGATGGCATTCTCTCAAAGGTGCGTCAGTCCGTAGTGCCGAATGTCGATCTTAACTATCTAGGGGATTTGGTATGGCGCGGGATTGTTGAAGATGATAGCTTTTGTCCTGAAGGAAACTTTTTTGTGTATGTGCGTGGTCGCGGTATTTATGCCAACTTCTTTCATATCGATGAAATTCATACCCATTGGGGGGTTTTCATTGAAACAGAGCAAACAGATGCAGAAAAGCAGACGCTACATCCTACGAATACGGAAATACCTGCTCAAGAATTAGCGAAACTGCCAGAGGATGCCCGAAAGGTAATCGCGTCAACTCCTTTAGAAAATACAATCTGCCGCTATTCCTACGATATCGATCCATTGCCTCAGTTATACGATGGTCGGGTTCTCTTGGTCGGGGATGCGGCGCATGCCAAAAGTTCCACTCGCGCTAGGGGCATGACTTCTGGGTGGGAAGATGGCTTGGCTTTAATGCGACATCTCAAATCGAGTGACACTATTGCCGAAGCTCTGGGAAATTATCAGACTGAGCGATTACCCATCGTCCATGAGTATCAGCGCTCCAGTCGCGAAGTGAGTCGGAAAATTGGTCGCCGTTAGCATAGAAATTGCTGCCATAATAGCGATACTGCGATCTATTGTCGAAACCTTGAATCAATCCTACTTTCAGTCCGAATATTTACTTTTTGACCACACCACACCAGATCATGATGCGGTAAATATTGTCTTTGCTTTCCCCAATACCTACACAGTGGGAATCACGAGCTTAGGCTATCAAGGCGTTTGGACTAACCTAGCCACGAGATCACAGGTTAATGTTAGTCGTTGGTTTACCGATGCCCATGAAGATTTGCCGCGCCAGATTGAAATATTAGGCTTCTCTTTCTCATGGGAACTAGATTACGTCAATATTTTGGCGGCGTTGAAAAAATTTGAAATTCCGATCAATACTTGTGATCGCACCGATGAGCATCCCTTAGTATTTGGTGGGGGGCCAGTCTTGACTGCAAATCCTGAACCCTTTGCAGCATGGTTTGATATTGTGTTGCTTGGGGATGGCGAGGAATTAATTGGCAACTTCCTCAATGCTTATCAAGAAGTGCGCCATGCTAGTCGTGAAGTTAAACTGCGCCATCTCGCAAAACTAGATGGAATCTATGTTCCGCAGTTCTATGAAGTTACTTACGAATCAGAAGATGGGGCGATCACTTCAATTAAACCGATTGACTCCGATATTCCTGCCATCATCCATAAACAAACTTATAAAGCGAATGTTCTTTCAGCTTCTACAGTTGTTACTGAAAAAGCGGCATGGGAAAGTATTTTCATGGTGGAAGTAGTGCGGAGTTGTCCAGAGATGTGTCGCTTCTGTTTAGCGAGTTATCTCACGCTTCCCTTTCGGACTGCAAGTTTAGAGTCGAGTTTAATTCCTGCGATCGCTAAGGGGCTAGAAGTTACTAAGCGCTTAGGTTTACTCGGTGCATCGATTACCCAACATCCAGAATTTGATACATTGTTGGATTATCTAGCTCAGCCGCAATTTGATGATGTGCGTCTCAGTCTTGCCTCGGTGCGTACCAATACACTTACCGAGAAATTAGCCAGAATTCTCTCTACCCGTGATAGTCGCTCAGTTACCATTGCGATCGAAAGTGGTTCAGAACGGTTGAGAGAAATCATTAATAAGAAATTGCATAATGATGAAATCAAACAAGCAGCGATTAATGCTCAGGCGGGTGGTTTGAAGTCCTTAAAGCTCTACGGCATGGCGGGAGTACCAATGGAAAATGATGATGACATTGAGCAAACCATTGAGATGCTGATTTCTCTTCGCAAAATCGCGCCAAAATTAAAAATCACCTTTGGTTGCAGTACCTTTGTGCCAAAATCTCATACGCCTTGGCAATGGCAGGGAGTCAGCACTTCTGCTGAAAAGAAGATGCAATACTTCCGTAAGAAGTTATTGCCAAAGGGAATTGATTTTCGTCCTGAAAGCTACAAGGATTCGCTGGTGCAAGCGCTGATTTCGAGAGGCGATCGCCGCCTGACTAAGTTATTGCGTCTCGCCTGTAGCTATAGTGATGGTGATGTACCGAGCGATGGTTCCTATAAACGCGCCTTTAAGGAGTTGCGGGGACAGTTGCCGCCTCTAGCTTGGTATGTGCATGAGGATTGGGATGTGCAGCAAGTTCTGCCTTGGCAACATTTGCGGAGTGCGTTGCCTGTGGAGACATTGATCAAGCATCGTGAAATGTCTTTTACTTGAAACTATTTTAGGGATTTTGAGAAATTATAGAAAGTACTGATTATCCAGCAAGTAGAGATTATCGAGTCACTGCAAGATCCTGAAGATTAAAGCGCTCCCCATTGTCAAGACAAAAAAGTATAAAAGTTAAGATAAAAAGCTGCATCGACAAAAGGCAAGCAAAATAACTACATATGAACCTCCGTGTTAGGGTGTTTAAAATGAACTGTTGCAGGAGTTTGATAGTCCAAAGAT
>CALRWX020000057.1:0-26376 GCA_943371975.1 Pseudanabaena sp. UWO311
TCGACTTACCGCAAACCTATCTGCTACTTCATTCATCGTGGTTTTTCCTTTTTGATAGCCTGCGATTACTCGTTCTCTCAAATCCAGTGAATACGCTTTTCCTGTTTGCATTTTCTCTCCATTTTACTTTGCTCATGCTCATTTGAAAAACGCTATACAGCAATTATGGATGCGGCAAATCTACCGAAAAAGTAACTAAGAAGTGAAGCAAAGCATCACTTCTTAGACTTAGGACGACTTTCTTGCCAAGCATCGCCAATTCCTTGCAATACACCACGTCCGATTAAGCCAATTCCGCGCCCAATCACATTAGTCAAGACATATATAAATCCACTACCGAGAAATGCGATCGCTGATTTTAGTCTCGGTGCGATCGCATCTTGAATCTCTAGTACTAGAGTTACCGCTAGTTGAATTCCTTCTAATTGTTGTAATTCCTGACTACGTGGCGCATAGATACTGACTTGCTTAATTCCAGAATTCGCAAAAGCAAACAGAACTTGGCGGCTTTCAAAGATTAACTGCGGATTGGTAATATATTTCTCTAAGCGATATTTCCAAGACAAATCATTGCGAAATCGTTCAATCTCACGGGTGGGCAGTAGATTGTAGCGATAGAACTTTTGCTTGACTTCTTCCACATCAGCAAAATGATTTAAAAGCGGCTGGATTACGCCATTGGCAATTTGAATCAATAAATTATCGAGAATTAATTCAGCTCGCTGCATGGCTTCAGGCGTTCCGATCGCTAAATTAGCATTATTAACTATTAATTCTGTCTCAAATAATAAATGGGATAGAAAATTCTCAATTTGCGGAATTTTATTTAAAAAAGCAGATTGCACAATTGCGACATCCTTTAGCAATATATCAACAAAATTTACTTCCGAACTATCCAAAGAATGACTCAAGCTATAGTATTTACCAAAAAAGTTAATAACCGTTTCCTGCCAAATATTTTTTAAAATCGTTGGTATTTGATCATGCAGTTGAGATGCTTGAATCTCAGAGAACCGTAATTCCGTCAAGCTTTGCTCCACCTGCCGCAAGGCAATATATAACAGTTCCCGTTTTTTCTCATCCTTCAAAATGTCAATTTCTAAAGGAGTCCTACTCAAATTTGTTAAATTTGCTTGCAACTTTTCTACAGTCCGATCCCATAGACTCGCTTGAATTGCCAGAATATTTGACTCTTGCGTAATGCCACTTATTTCTACTTGAGAATTTGCAACTTCCACTGATAAATCACTAGCTAAGTTATCAGGAATTACATCATTTGATTCCGAAAGAATATGTAGTCTTTTTGACGGTTTCCATAGTTGATGGATCAGCCAACGAGCCGCCTGTAACTCGCGTACTTGCCCCGCTAAAACTAACTGAGTAAAGCGATCGCTAATTTGTTGAGGATTGGCTCTCTTTAAACTTGCCTTCGCTTCATTTAGGGTAAGATCAATGCGCCGCAATCCAGACAAATAGAAATTATGTCGAATGATGGCGACTACGCTTACAGGTTCATCGGGTAGATTTATAAATGGTTGCTGAGTTTGGTTAATCTGAAAAGTATCGCGATCGCCTAAATATATATCTCCTGCCGCAACTTGACGAATTGCGATGATTAATTCTTCTGGTTTAGTTCCTTTTAGGCAATATCCTTCAACCCCTGTCCGTAAAGCGATCGCCACTAGTTCGGGTGGTTGGGGGAGACTTAACAGCAAAATGGGTAAATGTGGATATTTTGACTTTAGTTGCTGACAAAGTTCTAAACCTGACAGAGACTTATCGCTAACTTCTGAATTACTTTTACTTAAGTTAAGATCAAGTAATATCAAGTCAATATCTATTGTATCATCGCTTAGAAACTCTAAAGCTGCTTCGGCTGTCTCCATCTCCGCCGCAACTTCCAGATCGCGGAATTGTGATAACCACGATCTCATCCCTATCCGAAAAATGCGATCGCTATCAATTAAAAGAAACCTATATAACTTGCTACTCATTTAGGAACTGATGTAATAGAATTAGCGCTAAATATCTCTGTTCTGCCAAACATGTCAAATATATAATCATGCAAAACACTCGTCTTAGCACCATTGTAAATATCAACATTGGACGATTATCTAGATGGTCGCGTCAACCTTGGCGGCGAGTATCTTTGATCTTAATTAGTTTATTATTTGGATTTTTTTTAGCATCGGTTATATCTACATCAACAGGGGCAAAATCTGAACTAGATATTATTGCTGCTGGGGCTACTGTGGCAGTTGTCGAGCTTATTAACCGCTTTGTTTATAGTCCCAGACGTTTAACTTTAGCTGATGGTAGCCCTATGCCAAAACCATTAACTACTGAAATGTTGAACTCCTTGAAATTAGGTGTTACTTACGGACTATTTCTAGAAGCATTTAAATTAGGATCTTGACTGTTCAGAAAGCCCGACTAGCAAGCTTTCTGAAGATTTTTTATCTAATTACGGCGATGGGTAACTTGATCGGCATAGTCAGCAATCCTTTCTGGCATAGAAACACCCGTCAAAATAATATTCACTTTAGGCGATCGAGTTTCTAACACTGTGAGCAACTCTTCTTCGGTAATTAGCGATCGCGCCACGAGCAAATTTGCCTCATCAAGTACGAGTAAACCAGTACTACCAGATTTAATCGAGACTTTGGCATAGTTCCACAATTCTAAAACTGCCGCCTTTTCTTCATCGGTTAGTTCGATTTCAGGGTTAGATAGATCGCGCTGAGCATCACAGCGTAACCATTCGAGGTTTTCTACCAGCCGACGGGGATTGCTCAAGCCTTGATTGATTCCTGCTTGAAAAAGTTGGACGAGTAATACCTGCGTACCTTGTCCTGCTATCCGTAAGCCTTGGGCGATGATATCAGTATAGAGATTACGATGAGGCGCAATAAAAACCTGAACATTGCCTTTGATTGGGGTCACGAGATCTGTGGGTTTCGGTGAATTGATAACTGGAGGATTAGTCTTGGGTTGATTGGGCTGGTTTTGATGAGTCTTGGACTGATTCGCCTTAACCTGAGCCGTCTTAATTTGAGCCACCATAAACAAATCTAGCGTTTAATTTTCCATAAACCATCATAGCAGACACTAGATATAGAACAAGTGATCAGGCTTACTTTAATATTTCTGTAGACTAACCTAATCGCCAAAATAAATTTTTTAAAAGCTTTGCAGAGCAAAGCTTTTAAAAAATTTATTAGTTTAAATTGTTCGTGCGGTGCGGAAATGGTTGAAGGAAAGAAGTTAAATAATGAACTTATGGCAAAAAGGCGCAAAACCTCCTGTCAAAAAGTAAACTAAATCTTCAAGTACTACAGTTTTTTTTGTATGAGTCAGCCAACAGCCTCCCAACCTTGGAGTCAGCGTTTCGACACAGCGCTACATCCTGCGATCGCGAGATTTAATGCCAGCATTAGCTTTGACATTAACTTAATTGAGTATGACATTACAGGATCACAAGCACATTCTCGGATGTTGGCGAAAGTGGGCATCATTAGCGCCGAAGAAGGGGAAATACTTGTTAGTGGATTAGAGCAGATTCGCCAAGAATATCGGTCAGGAAATTTCAACCCCGGCATTGATGCTGAGGATGTACATTTTGCCGTAGAGCGTCGCTTGACCGAGTTAATTGGTGATGTTGGTAAAAAGGTTCATACAGCGAGATCACGCAATGATCAAGTTGCTACCGATGTACGTTTGTATTTGCGCGATCAAATTCGTAAGATTCAAGATGATTTGCGAACTTGGCAACAAACCCTTGTAAACAAAGCCGATCAGAATATCGAAACCTTTATCCCTGGGTATACCCATCTGCAACGCGCCCAGCCGATCAGTCTTGCCCATCATCTCTTGGCATATTTTGAGATGGCGCAACGTGACTGGACAAGACTTAATGAAATTTACGAACGTGTAAATGTTTGTCCTCTCGGTTCAGGTGCTTTAGCAGGCACGCCCCACCCCATTGATCGCCATTACAGCGCCGAACTGTTGGAGTTTAGCTCTGTGGGACGCAATAGCCTTGATGGTGTGTCTGATCGCGATTTTGCAGTGGAATTTCTATGTGCGGCAAGTTTGATCATGGTGCATCTCAGTCGCCTTTCTGAAGAGGTGATTCTCTGGTCATCGCAAGAATTTAGCTTTGTAAAACTCAGCGATCGCGTCAGCACTGGCTCTAGCATCATGCCCCAAAAGAAAAACCCTGATGTGCCTGAACTGGTGCGTGGTAAAACTGGACGCGTATTTGGGCATTTACAGGGATTATTGACAATTATCAAGGGTTTGCCTTTAGCCTATAACAAAGATATGCAGGAAGATAAAGAGGGAATATTTGATGCAGTGGCCACAGTTCGGGCTTGTTTAGAGGCAATGACAATTCTGGTCGAAGAAGGAATTGAATTTCAACCCAAACGCTTGGCGGAAGCAGTTGCTGAGGACTTCTCTAATGCAACTGATGTTGCCGATTATCTTGCATCCAAAGGCGTTCCTTTCCGTGAGGCATATCAATTAGTTGGGAAGTTGGTAAAAACCTGTACTAGCGAAGGTATTTTGCTAAAGGATCTATCGGTTGAGCGTTGGAAAACATTTCATCCCCAGTTTGAAGCAGATATCGTACAGGCGATCGCTCCTGCACAGGTAGTCAAGGTTCGCAATAGTTATGGTGGTACTGGCTTTGATCAAGTCAGAATTCAAGTTGAGGCTGCGAAAAAAGTACTTGCTTAGTTGTTACTCACAGTCAGAATCCTGTGGAACAATGCGAGTTTTGATTAACCCAAATGAAAATGAAGGCGACGTGAAGCTGAAGCCTCGCCTTCATTTTCATCTGGGGCTTTTTGATTGAATCAAAGAAAGATACATTGTTCATTAAGGATTGAATTTTACGTTTAATTGCTTCAACTTAATTTATAAACTTGGTGCAATAAATTAAATTATATAGGCTTGATTTTTTTAACAGGATGCTTTTGATGAATTATTCAGGTTTCAAAGACTTTGTTATTGAAATCAAAAAACAAATTTCTTATTGCCTCTAATAAGCAGTGCTTTTTTAGCGATCGCTATAGCTAATCAGAAATAGTTGATAAGTAGCTAGGCATAATTAGTTACAAACCAAAACCCGTAAAGTTGCTCCCCTTCGGGGCGTAACTTTACGGGTTTTGTTAATTTATTTTGCTCAAGCACTTAGTTATCTATAAAATAAAAACAAATAGAGTATAGATTTAAGTAAAAAATTTGACGAAGAGTACATGTATCTTAGATACTACAATACAACTATTAGATACAAAACTGTTAGAAACCAATGGCGAAAATCAAACAACCAGTTCAGCTCTCTGGGGATGCATTGTTGCAAAAAGTCAAAGAACTAGAGCATCTGTCTAAAGAAGAAAAAGCTAAAGCCTGTGGATACGCAACCATCACTAAAAACAATCAAGCTCGCGTTAACTTGATGAAATTCTATAATGCTTTGATGGAAGCAGATGGAGTTGAGCTTGAGGCGAAAGGTAGTGGTAAAGGTGGACGTAGTGCGAGTTATCGTGTTAGCGTCCAGAAGAATGGCAACCTACTAATCGGTTCAGCCTACACACAATTGATGGGATTAAAAGCTGGGGATGAGTTAGAAATTCGTCTTGGACGTAAACATATTCATTTGCGTCAAGTTGGCGTAGAAGATGATGAAGAATAACAAAAAATATATAAAATAAGCTTGTTATTTCAGGTGTCTGTGATTTGATAAAGAATCAAGTTTTTAGGTATGCGTCTTTGCCGCGTCCCTAAAAATTTGATTCTTTATCTTACTCCGAGTCCCTAAACTTGTTTTTTATTATTTAGATGAGATTTTGCCATTTTCTACTTGAAAAATTCGGGCAGAGTTTAACCATTGAGCATCAAAGGAACCCAGATGAGTTGTAGTAATTATTGTCTGGACGCGATCACCGATCGCATTTAATAGATGATCTTGACGCTGAAGATCCAGTTCTGCTAAGACATCATCTAATAATAGTAATGGTGGTTCTCCTATTACTGATTCGAGTAATTCTAACTCAGCAAGTTTTAAAGCAAGTACTAAGGTGCGCTGCTGTCCTTGGGAACCGTACTCACGGGCAGGAGTATGATTAATTGTTAATGCAACTTCATCGCGATGAGGTCCAACCAAACTGGTTCCTTGATGTTGTTCAATGATCGCTTTTTGCACAATTGCATCAAAAAAAGCTTGATGAATATGCTCAACGGTATCTGTTGGCGCAAATCCAAATTTGGGTATATAAGTAATTTCTAAATATTCACTGCCGCCACTAATTGCTTGATGCCAATGCCTTGCGATCGGCGTTAATCTTTCTAATAAGCGCGATCTCCTTCTAATTAATCTTGTCCCTGCGGTCACTAATTGAGCATCCCAAAGTGCCATCTGTTGGGGATCATATTGTATTTGTCCCTGTTTAATAGATTTGAGGAGAGCATTACGTTGTCGCAAAACTTGGTTGTATTGCTGCAAGAGATTAATATAAATTGGCTCTAATTGAATTAAGACTGTATCTAACCAATTGCGCCGACTCTCAGGGCTACCGCGTACCAAATCCAGATCCAAACTAGAAAACATGACAGCATTTAGATTTCCTAAAAAATCTAAATGTCTAGCCTGAGTAACTCCATTTACTTTTAAAGTGCGCTTACCGCTTGAACGCATCCACATTCCTAATTCCACTGGATAGCTTTCAATCGATCTCGATCGCTGGCAGATTGCGATGATTTCAGCGATTGTTTCTCCATTTCGCACTAAGTCACGATCTTTGCTTACACGATGCGATCGTAAAGTGGCTAACAGCAAAACCGCTTCGAGCAAGTTCGATTTACCCTGAGCATTATTACCCACGATCACAGTTTTAGGTGCAGTGAAGTGAACTTCTTGATCGATATAATTGCGAAACTGCTTAACGTGGAGAGATTTAAGGTACATTCATGCAGATGATGCGATTGGGAGAATTTCTAGAATAAAGCTTTTTGTCCCTTATATAGTGATCCGAAATGAGACGAAGCTATAAATGATTTCGGATGGCTATATCTGTAATTGTGACGCTTTCCGTTGCAGCTACAGATATGAATATTCAATAAAAAAGGTGCTGTTTAAGCAGCACCTTTTTTATACGGAGAGAGGGAGATTCGAACTCCCGTTAGGTGTGACCCTAAATCTGATTTCGAGTCAGACGCATTCAACCACTCTGCCATCTCTCCAATATGATTTTTTAGCGTCTTTGATCAACAAAGCGATTGCTATCATATCACAGTCTGCGTACTTTGGAAATCTCAAAAATCAAGTAGTCTCAAGAATGGATGATTTGCTGTGCATTGCACATCATCCCAATCAATTTTCTACCAAGGATTAGCGAAAACCTTTACCCTGTGATGATGCTGTCCAAAGCATGAGTTGACCGTCAGAATTCGTTGCTGCTAACTTTTTGCCCTGTGGTTGCCATTCTAGCGCTGTAATCTCGCCCATTGGAGTGTCAAGCGCTTGCACCCAATCCTTGGCATTTTTCCAAATGGCAATCCTGCCATTTTGATCAGCAGAGGCTAAAGTTTCTGATTTAGGCTTAAAGGCAACAAAGCCGACAATACTGTTATGCCCTTTAATCACCTCCCCTTCCCAACCCACATTTAAGTCAGCATGTTTTTCCCATACCACCACATCAGAGCCACTAGAGGAGGATAATAGGGGAGCAGTTTTGTTGTCTGTCCAATCAAAACAGCGAATCTTTCCCGGAAAGCCCTGCATCCGCCAAGGTGAAAGATCAAAGTCATTACCGAGCCATTGGATCACCACTACTAAATTGTCAAGGGTACTAGCTACTAAGTAATCTCCTGCATAGTTCCAAACGAGCTTGGCGGCAGCAGTGGGCATTTCAAATAGAATGGGATCTTGATACCAATCTTGAGCAGACCATACTTTAATTCCGCCATCACCACCAACGGAAAGATAATCACCGCTTGGATGCCACGCGATCGCGAGGACAGTTGATTTCTCAAAATGTAGAGTATTCACAATGTCGAGAGTTTCGGCACTCCAGATCTGTACATATTTTCCTAAGCTAAAGGCGAATTCGGAACGGGTGGGATGCCAGACAAGATGCTCAATCCATGTTTTGCCCAGATCAATAGTAGTGGCGATCGCAGGTTTCTCTCCTGATATATCCCATACCCGCACCTTACCATCCTGTCCCCCTGCGGCGATCCAACGCCCATCCGCCGAAAATCCTAAGCAATCCACCGAAATTTCTGTTGGGGCTCGTAATTCTATTTGCTTTTGAGCGAGATCGTTCCCTGTTTTTGCCTCGTCAAAAAGGACAATTTCCCCCGATGCAGTGGCAGCCACAATATATTTCCCGTTAGGCGACCATGCGATCGTGGTGATATACTCACTCAGGGTAATTTGCGATTGAGGTTTAGGATTAAGTACAGGGAGTGTCTTAGGCTTTGGCATATTGATTATTTTGTTTGCTCAAGTACATTTTAGCGCAATATCTACGGTCTTTTTTCATACAGTGCTTTGCGCTCGTTCCCAAACAAGAAATTCTGTAAAAGTGTCGTAGAGCAACACTTTTACAGAATTTCTTGTGATTTGCTAGAGCGTGACGATTTGATTCGTTGCCGCAGATTTCTCGGCAGCATTAGCAACTGCTAGGGAATGCAAAATGCTTTCGTGGTTAGTATAAAGAGATGTGCCATTGAACAAATGGGAAAGTACGTTTTCGGTATCTTTTTTAAATAGCCCTCGCGTTGTTCCCGCATCAAGTTCGATTTCACCATTGGATGTAATCAACTTGCCTTTATCTCCAGAAAAAATTAATGCGCCTTGGCTACCCTCCAATTCCATGATTCTTTCTGGCTGCCAGAAGTTTTCTCCTTTACTGTAGCTAATATCTGCAAGTACTCCATTCTCAAATTGAAGCTGAGCATTACAGATACAGGAAGTAAAATGACGAGGTAAGCTATCGCCACTATAGCGAAGCTGACAAGATACAGACCTTACTTTCCCAAATAGTACAATAATTCGATTAAGGCGCGACACTGCTGCCGTTAAAGGGAAACCAAAGAGATCAGGCTTATAAGTCCATTTGTCGGGGGCGGGACGCTGTGGGCTTTTTGTGGAATATTTAGCATAGAAGGGTCTTCCTACTTGAGCTAGATGTTTTATTACTAATTGATGTACGCCGCCCAATAGTTCGATATGCTCCACATGGAGGAGTAAGTTATGCTGTTTTGCAAGGTGAACTAGTTCCTCAGCTTCTGTCAGATTAAAGGAAAGTGGATATTCTGCAATTACATGTTTGCCTGCTCGCAGGGCTTGCCCAACGACCACCCCATGATCTCGATTGACGTTACAAACTATAACCAAATCAATATCAGGACGTACCACTAGTTCTGACCAATATTGATATACATTGGGGATGGCAAATTCTTGAGCGATCGCCTGTGCTTTGATAGGAGTACCTGCGATCGCAACTAGTTGAATTCGTGAATCTTGACTTAATATCTCTGCACGTAACTTTGCAACAAAGCCTGAACCAACGATGCCCACCCGCAAAGGTTGAAGGATATTCTGATAATTAGAAATGGAACTAGTCATGATCAAAAAGAATAGGGAACTACAAAAGACAAGGGGCTTAAGCCCCTTGTTAACTGAATCTATTGCAAGCGATTTAATTTAGAAGGCGGCAATAATTTACGTTCTTGGGCAACTTTGGGGCGTGGCGATCGCACATAAAACATTTTGCGTCCTGTGGTTTGATTTACCCAACGGGCAAAGCGATTCCAGACTTTTTCTGATAAGTACTTTTGGGCGACGATCGCGAAACCAATGACTACACCAATAGGAAATACTGTATCAAATGGATTTCCATCGCGACTGCCAATAAATAGCATCACCACCGAGGAAATCAGAGCTGAGATTAATAAAAACTGAAATTTAGACATATTAGGTTCCTACGGTATCTGGATAAAGTTCTTGCGCTTTGCACAGAGACACAGAGACTTTAACGGGTTTTAAATGTTGTGCCATCATTGGCGATCGCTAAACATTTTGTCACAGCTTTGACACCTATTGCTTGCCATGCCTGTTGTATTGCCTGAGCGACTGACTCTATTGTACCCATTGCGGCTAAAGAAAGTAATGTTGGTCCTGCGCCACTAATAACTAAGCCATAGGCTCCCGCCGCGATCGCCGCCGTGCGGACATCCGCCATGCCTTTGATCAAACTCTCGCGATAGGGCTGATGCAGACAATCTTGTAATCCCGCCTTGATCCAATTTACTCTACCTGTCTGAATTCCATGAGTTAACAACGCCAAATGGGAAGCGTTAAAAACTGCATCAGACATAGAAAATTCTTTAGGTAAAACCTGTCGCGCCTTAGCTGTCGATAGTTCAAAGTCAGGAATCGCCACAACAAGCCCGATATCTTGATGCCATTGTAAATCGCAATATTCCCACCCTCCCGCTTGATTGGATGCCATTAGCTGACAGCCGCCCAACATTGCAGGAGCGACATTATCAGGATGTCCTTCCATCGCGATCGCTAGGTCTAATAATTCCATCCGATTGAGGGGTGAACCCGCCAACAAATTTGCGCCAAAAACACCACCGACAATTGCTGTCGCTGAACTACCTAAACCACGGGATAGAGGAATTTTAGTATCGGTATGAAAGGCTATTGGTGGGATCGGGCGGTCAATATGCTGATAAAACTTAGCGATCGCCTGATATACCAAATTTGTCTCATCCCGTTCCACTTTGTCTGCGCCTTCACCTGAGGCAGTAATTCGCAATTGATCGGAAAGCGAAAATTCAAAGCGGTTATAAAGCGATAGGGCTGCTCCAAGGCAATCAAATCCAGGGCCAATATTGGCAGTAGTCGCAGGAACGGAAACTTCAAAAATGGTCATGCTGGCAATCTCTTGATTTTGTATGGGATGATGCAATTGTTACAAAAAAATGATAATCTTAATAAAAAGTTAAGTTTTGTTGCTACCCCAAACCTATGCTTCGTCTCGAACACATTCAGAAAATTTATCCCACTGGCGAAGTCCTCAAAGACGTTAACTGGGAAGTCAAAACAGGCGATCGCATTGGTTTAGTCGGCGTAAATGGCGCGGGAAAATCAACACAGCTAAAGATTATCGCAGGGGAAATCGAACCGACCGCAGGACAAATTGTGCGTCCCTCTAGTTTAAAAATCGCCTATCTCAGTCAAGAATTTGACATCGAAGAAACTCGTACCGTCAAACAAGAGATGTGGCAAGCATTTCAAGAAGTTCGCGAAATTCAAAAAGAACTAGCGATCGTGCATCATCATCTGGAAAATCTTAAAGATGGTGAAGACTATGAACCGATTCTCAAAAAGATGGATCGCCTTCAGCGTCAGTTTGAAGATCATAATGGCTATGAACTAGAAAGCCGTATTGATAAACTATTGCCAGAACTAGGATTTAAGGTAGATGATGGAGATCGCTTTGTCAGTGAATATAGTGGCGGATGGCAGATGCGAATGGGCTTAGGCAAAATCTTACTGCAATCGCCAGACCTATTGCTATTGGATGAACCGACAAACCATTTAGATTTGGAAACTATCGAATGGTTAGAAAAATATTTGCGATCGCTAAGTACACCAATGGTAATCGTCTCCCATGACCGTGAATTTTTAGATCGTCTCTGTACGTCAGTTGTAGAAACTGAGCGCGGCATATCCACAACTTATCTTGGTAATTACTCCTCTTATCTCGCTCAAAAAGCCGAGGCTAAAGCTGCACAGGGAGCTGCCTTTGAGCGCCAACAAAAATATATTGACAAGCAACAAGTCTTTGTTGATCGCTTCCGCGCCAGCGCCACCCGTAGTACTCAGGCTAAGAGCCGCGAAAAACAACTAGATAAAATTGATCGCATTGAAGCCCCTGATAGTGATGTTCGCACCTTAAAATTTCATTTCCCGCCTGCCTCTCGCAGTGGTCGAGTCAGTGTGGAGATCAAAGATCTCACCCATGCTTACGGTGAGCAGATTCTATTTTTGGGTGCAAATTTAGAAATTGAAAGAGGCGATCGCGTTGCCTTTCTTGGTCCCAATGGTGCAGGCAAATCAACTTTACTAAAAATGGTTGTGGGCAAGGAAACCTATAACGAAGGTGAAATCAGCCTTGGTCATAATGTTCTCATTGGTTATTTTGAGCAAAATCAAGCCGAAGCCCTTGATTTACATAAAGACGTATTTCATACTATCCACGATGATTTTCCAAAAATGACCCACGAAGAAGTGCGTGGGGTTCTCGGTAAATTTCTATTTAGTGGTGACACTGTATTTAAACTAGTGCGAGACCTTAGTGGTGGCGAAAAAGCAAGGCTCGCCCTCGCCAAGATGTTACTAACACCTGTTAACTTTCTCATCCTTGATGAGCCGACTAACCACCTTGATATTCCTGCAAAAGAGATGCTGGAAGCTGCTCTACGCGAATATGAAGGCACGGTAGCAGTTATTTCTCATGATCGCTATTTCATCTCGCAAGTTGCCAACAAGATCGTAGAAATACGTGATGGCGATCTTTGTGTATATTCTGGTGATTATGCCTATTACCAAGAGAAAAAAGAGCAAGAAGATCGAGAAGCTAAACACAAAGCAGAATTGGCAGCAAAAGCGGCTAAAGATAATTTAAAGAAAGAAAAGGAAAAGGCGAAACAAACAGAGAAGCGTCAAGAAAAGCAAAAACAAAAGGTTAAGTAAATAGCTTGGCAGCGCCGAAGCGCCGCCAAATTATTTAAGGGACTACAAAATGCCTTTAGAACTAGGGATCACACTGGCGCGGCGTGGATCGACTTCGATCGCTATTTTGAGAGCGCGGGCAAAGGCTTTAAAACCTGCTTCGATGATGTGGTGAGAATTGCCACTTTCTAAAAGGCGGATATGCAATGTCATTTGGGCGTGATTAACTACGGCTTGAAAAAACTCTTTTACTAACTCAGTGTCGTAATTACCTACACGCTGATTGGGAATCACTAAGCCATAGACTAAATAGGGACGACCAGAAAAATCTAGAGCAACCTGTACCAATGCCTCATCAAGGGGGGCAACAAAATGCCCAAAGCGATTAATCCCTTTGCGATCGCCTAGTGCTTGACCGAGTGCTTGTCCTAATACAATTCCCACATCCTCATTAGTATGATGGTCGTCAATATGCAAATCACCTGTGGCTTGCACATCAAGATCGATTAAACCGTGGGAGCAAATTTGATGCAGCATGTGATCGAGAAAGGGAATACCTGTGTTGATATTGCCTTTACCCGTGCCATCAAGATTTAGTGCCACAGTGACATCGGTTTCGCCAGTTTTGCGGTGGACTTTGGCAAGGCGAGGGGTAACGTAGGACATAGCAGAGCAGAATTGGTAAAATTGTTAAAGCTTTGGGCTTGTTCCACTTTAACCTTTTTAACCTTAAAGTGCGACCGAGTTGTTTGATTGATCTCTCTACCAACATCCTTTAATCTACAGCAAGTTTCTCAAGAATATGCTAAATAATGATGAATCGGTTCTTATTTGTACTGTTATTGATTTTGCTACCGATCTGTCTGGGACTGCTGTGGATTAGTTGCTTCTCTGGTTGGATTTTTAATGTGTTCTTTTTCCTTTTTTGGATTGGGTATTTTTTTGTAGTGGAGTGGTATGGATTTACAGCAGGTAAGCGTTCTTGATATTCTCTCAGAATTGCGTTAGGACTATCTTGTATGGTGATCGCGTCTATATCAGTCGTAACAATCTCTCAATACATCTTAGCCTAGAGATAGCTTAGACTCTGATAGGGTTAAACTGAGACTCTAGCAACTGATTGTTGGCAAAAGCAAGATGACTAATTTACCGACAAAACAAGTTTGGCATACACTAACGGCTAAAGCGGTGATCGCTGCTTTGGACGTTAATCCAGAGTTAGGGCTAGAGTCATGGCAAATTAGCGATCGCCAAACAGTCTATGGGCGTAATGAGTTGACTGGTAAGACGGGACGCTCCAAGCTGAGTATTTTTGTCGATCAGTTTACGAATATCATGCTGTTGATGTTGATGGGCGTAGCAGTTGTGTCGGCGGTTTTAGATTTGCGGGTGAAAAGTTTCCCAAAGGATGCGGTGGCGATCGCGGCGATCGTGATTCTTAATGGAATTTTAGGATATGTGCAGGAAAGTCGTGCTGAGAATGCATTAGGAGCTTTAAAAAGAATGGCGGCTCCCAATGTGAGGGTCTTGCGTGAAGGTAACGTTGCAGAAATCCCATCGGTAGAATTGGTGGTTGGGGATATTGTGTTTGTGGATGCGGGGATGCAGATTGTGGCGGATGGGCGTTTATTAGAAGCCGTGAAGCTGAAAGCCCGGGAAGGAGCGCTCACAGGTGAATCGCAGGGAGTTACGAAGTTTGCCGATCAGCTATTTAAAGCAGAAGAAGCTTTAGGCGATCGCCGCAATATGGTATTTCAGGGAACTGAGATATTGCAGGGACGAGGCTTGATGGTAGTCACAGCTACAGGAATGCAGACAGAATTAGGAAAGATTGCTAATCTGCTTCAAGATGTGGAATTGGAAGAAACGCCATTACAGAAGCGGATGGCAGAGCTATCTAAGGCTTTAGTGATAGCTTCTTTAGGACTGGTTGCGATCGTGATTGCGGTGGGACTATGGCGACATGGTGATTTTGTGAAGTTGCTAAATACTTCCCTCAGTATGGCAGTAGCGGCTGTTCCTGAAGGCTTGCCTGCGGTGATTACCGTAACGCTTGCCCTAGGAACGCAAAGAATGGTCAAGCGCAATGCTCTCATTCGTAAATTACCTGCGGTGGAAACTCTCGGTTCTGTGACGACGATCTGCTCAGATAAGACGGGAACTCTGACGCAAAATAAAATGGTTGCTGAAAGTTTGTTTACAGCAAATTATGCGGCTCAAATTAGGGGAACGGGTTACGAACCAAGTGGCGAATTTGCAATTTCACGTTTAGCAGGAGATATGCTTGCCAGTAATCTCAGTGTTTATCAATGTCCTGAATTGCAGCTTCTACTAACGGCAAGTACAATTTGCAATGATGCCTATTTACAGAAAACCTCTTCTACCAGCCAAGGAACAAGGAGCTTAAGCCCCTTGCCTGTGACTGTAGGCTATTTCCAATGGAAAATTATTGGCGATCCTACGGAAGGAGCATTGTTAACCTTAGCTGGCAAAGCAAATTTTTGGCAGTCTCAATTTACTAGCTATTTTAAAAGAGTTGCAGAGATTCCCTTTACACCTGAGCGTAGACTAATGTCAGCGATCGCTGCGACGCAAAGCATGGATGCTGCCGATACTTCTGAATCAATGCGAACGATCGCAGCCTTATTACCAAATTCGCCTTACTTCTTATTTTGTAAAGGTTCGCCTGAATTAGTTCTAGGCAGATGCGATCGCATTCAAATTGAAAAACAAATCAATTCCATTACAATTTTCCAAAGGTCAGCGATTAATCTCCAAAATACTCTGCTTGCCACTAAGGGAATGCGCGTACTAGGATTTGCCTATTTACCATTAAATAAGATTCCAACCGAAATAGAACTTACTAATATCGAAAACAAACTAGTTTGGTTGGGTTTAGTTGGTATTCGTGATGCGCTGAGAGCCGAAGCGGCAGTTGCGGTGCAGGTTAGCCGCCATGCAGGGATTCATACGATCATGATTACAGGCGATCATCAACTGACGGCTCAGGCGATCGCCCGTGATTTGAATATATTCTCTCCTAAAAACGATAAAGTCTTGACGGGACAGGAAATTGAATTAATGGATGATGATGAATTAACTGAAGTTGCGCGACAAACTGCTGCCTATGCCAGAGTCTCGCCTGAGCATAAATTACGCATTGTCCAAGCTTTGCAACGCCGAGGTGAAATTGTCGCGATGACAGGGGATGGCGTGAATGATGCTCCTGCATTGAAACAGGCGAATATTGGCATAGCGATGGGTATTACGGGAACAGATGTTGCTAAGGAAGCGAGCGATATGATTTTGCTGGATGATAACTATGCTACGATTGTGGCGGCTACCGTGGAGGGGCGCACGGTTTACGCGAATATTCGCCGCTTTATTAAATATATTCTCGGTAGTAATGTCGGTGAAGTAATTGCGATCGCTTCTACGCCATTTCTAGGATTTGGTGCAGTTCCCCTAACTCCCTTACAGATTTTGTGGATGAATCTTGTCACTGATGGTGTGCCAGCTCTAGCTCT
This sequence comes from Pseudanabaena sp. UWO311, assembly GCA_943371975.1. Taxonomy (GTDB): domain Bacteria; phylum Cyanobacteriota; class Cyanobacteriia; order Pseudanabaenales; family Pseudanabaenaceae; genus Pseudanabaena. The sequence goes on from CALRWX020000057.1 coordinate 16,285, forward strand.
TGCCTTAGAACCTGCCGAAGCTGATGTGATGGAGCGACCACCCTTTAATCCTCAAGAGAACATTTTTGCAAGGGGGTTAGGTTGGTATATTTTGCGAATTGGGGTTGTCTTTGGATTGCAAACGATCGCCTTAATGGAAATCGCCTATAACTCCAGCAATCCCTCATGGCATGAGCATTGGAAAACGATCACCTTTACGACTCTCTGCATCGCGCAGATGGGTCATGCTCTTTCCTGTCGTTCTAATTCCAAATTACTAATCGAATTAAATCCAATCTCCAATCCCTATCTCTTAGTTTCCGTCATTTTCACCACAGTTCTGCAACTGTCACTACTCTATGTACCATCATTACGACAGTTTTTTGGTACAGATGCGCTTACAGCTTCAGAATTAGGTTTATGCTTTGGATTTAGTATGCTCCTAGTCCTCTGGACAGAATCTGAGAAACTGGTGTCAAGATGGTGGGTGAAGCGTCGTGCGGTAAAATCTTCTATAAAGAATCAGCCCTAAGCGCATGAGAAGAAAATTTCCTTGGTTGCCATCGCTAATTGTTTTAGGCTGTTTCGGTCTAGTAATTTCCTTTGTCGTTCCTTTACTTGATCGCATCATCCAAATCTATCAACTGGTTGCTCAATCATCACCAATTTTGGGCGGATTTGTGGTGCTGCTGGTCATGGGAGTATTGGCAGGTTTGTTTTTTGTAACTTGGTGCTATATTAATTTATTTCAGGCAGAACCCTCTAAGCCTCGTCCAATTCCCGATGCGCCCACCGACAAAATCGAAGCGGCTCAAGACAGTCTCGAAGCCCTAGAGCGTCAAGTAGTACAGATTCAAGATGAGGTGATGCGGCGATCGCTAGCCGAGCAGACCGAACAATTAAAACAGAACTTCATCCGTCAAGAATTGCGGGTAGTTGTATTCGGTGTTGGCTCCGCAGGGAAAACTTCACTAGTGAATGGATTACTAGATATGTCGCTGCAAGATATCGCCAGTAAAGGTGAAGTTGGCGCAACGATGGGAACTACGCAATTAGGTAAAGTCTATGTACCAGTCAAATTTCAAAATCTGGAAGTACCAATTCAATTTATCGACTGCCCCGGAATATTAGAGGCAAGTGCTCTGGGTGGCGATCGCGAACAAGAAGCTAGAAAAATTGCGACTGAGGCAGACTTAATCGTATTTGTAGTTGACGATGATTTGCGGCGTTCAGAATTTGAAGTGCTTAAAGCGCTTACAGAAATTGGGAAACGTACCATTCTGGCTCTTAATAAAATCGATCGCCTCACCAAAAGCGATCACGAAATGATTCACACTAGTTTGCGATCGCGAGTTTTGAGTTTTATCGCGCCTGAAGATGTGGTGGCGATCGCTGCTAGCCCTGTGTCGATTACCCTCGACAGTGGCGAAGTCGTCACACCTAAGCCCAAAATCCTGCCATTGTTAGCGCGTATTCTCGATATTCTCAGCTATGAAGGCGATGAACTGGTTGCCGATAATGTGCTATTGCGATCGCAAAGGCTGACGGAAGAGACTCGCGAAGTTCTCTCGCAACAGCAACAAGCGGAAGCTGAAAAGGTGGTTGAGAAGTTCCAATGGTTAGTTGTGGGTGTGGTATTTGCCACACCTTTACCCGTGGTCGATCTCTTGGCTACAGCCGCCATCAATGCCCAAATGGTTGTGGAAATTGCTAGGGTTTATGGCTGTGAAATTAATATTGATCGCGGTAAAGAATTAGCGAATTCTCTGACGCGCACTTTAGTGAGTCTCGGCATTGTTAAAGGTGTAGTGCAAATTGTCAGCGCCGCGATTTCCGTAACCTTAGTAGGCTTAGTTCTCAAAGCGACGATTCAATCAGTAACGGCTGCTTATCTGACACGCATTGCTGGCAAGAGCTTTATCGAATATTTTAGTCGCGATCGCGATTGGGGTGATGGTGGTATTGCGGAAGTAGTGCAGCGTCAGTTCCAATTAAATCGCCGTGATGAGTTCCTTAAGGCTTTCTTGCAGGATGCCGTCAATCGAGTAATGTTTTTAGTAAAGCAGCAAATCTAAAATTTGTCACTAAGCATTTTGACGATTGCTGTCGTAAAGTATAGATATGTGACAAATTTTCAAAACTTTTGAGGAAAAAAGCTTTGCCTACGTTGGGAGTAAACATCGATCATATTGCGACGATTCGCCAAGCTCGTCGGGGTGTCGAACCCGATCCCGTCGCAGCAGCAGTAATCGCTGAATTAGCAGGAGCAGATGGCATTACAGTCCATTTACGCGAAGATCGTCGTCATATTCAAGAGCGAGATGTGCGACTACTAAGACAAACTATCCGGACAAGACTCAACCTCGAAATGGCAGCAACTCCCGAAATGGTGGCAATCGCCCTTGATGTCAAGCCCGACTATATTACGCTTGTACCAGAGCGCCGGGAAGAAATTACGACCGAGGGGGGCTTAAATGTAAAGGCTCAATGCGATCGCTTGGGGAAATTTGTGCATCAATTACAAGGTGCAGGTATCCCAGTAAGTTTGTTTGTTGATGCTGAAACAGTTCAGTTACAAGCTTCTGCTAGAACTGGCGCAAAATTTGTAGAATTACATACAGGTATTTATGCCAATGCCAAAAATGAAGAAGAGCATCAGCGTGAACTAGAAGTACTGACTAAGGGTGGAGAATTAGCGATTAGTCTAGGACTCAGGTTAAATTCAGGACATGGCTTAACCTATTGGAATACTCGACCTATAGCACAAATAAAGGGCATGGAGGAGTTAAATATTGGACATAGCATCATTAGTAGAGCGGTTCTAGTCGGATTAGATCGAGCGATTCGGGAAATGAAAGAACTGATAAATCCATAAAAGAAAAGGGTGCTTTGCACCCTTTTCTTTTATGGATTTATATAGATTTACTGTCTTCCTGTGGTTTTTCTAAAGAATCTTTGTGACTGCTATAATCATTGACCAGAGAAGATTCAGCAATATTGATGGTTTGAGAATCATGGACATCTAACTTCAAACGTTTCTCAATCGTCTTCACCACAATATATAGAATGGGAACGATGAAAAGACTTAAGAATGTCGCCACACACGCTGGTTCCTGTTTTAGTAAAAAGGCGGCTAAAGTTGGAGAAAGAGTCAACGCATTAAAGGTCGAAACTGTAATCGAAAAAGCGATCGTCAGAGCAAACTGTTTGTACAATTGCCCCGTCGTCCCTGGGAAAAAGGCAACAGGCACAAACACCGCAATCAAAACCATCGAACTGGCAATTACAGCCCCTTGTAATTCATTCATGGCAGTGATCGCTGCCTTAACAGGAGTTTCACCTTTTTCTTGAATGCGGCGCGTCACATCCTCTACAACCACGATCGCATCATCAACCACTAGCCCTGTAGCAAGAGTTAACCCGAATAGTATCAAAGTATTGATATTAAAATTTAGCAGTTTAATAAAAATAAATGTTCCAATTAGGGAAACAGGAATAGCGATCGCAGGAATCAATGTAGCCCGCCAGTTTTGCAGAAACAGGTAAATAATCACTATAACTAAAGCGATCGCAATTATTAATGAAATAATTACTTCTTCCGTTCCCGCTTCAATGAAACTGGTAGTATCGAAGGCAACTTCATAATTTAATCCGGGGGGGAAAGTTGGTTTTAACTCCTCTAAAACCTGTTTTACAGCTTTTGCTACATCCAAGGCATTCGCATCAGGTAACTGTGATACACCTAAACCAATGCCACGAGTGCCATTAAATCGTAGCGCTGAACCATAATTTTCTGCCCCCAATTCCACCCTACCGACATCGCGGAGCTTAATCGGTGAACCATCGCCAGCAGTTCTAATGACAATATCCGAGAATTCTTCGACATTTTTTAATCTACCTGTAGCCGAAATCGATAATTGATATTGCTGATTGGGTAGGTTTGGCTGCTGTCCAATCTGTCCGACACCCACCTGCAAGTTTTGTTGCTGAATTGCCGCCACGACATCCTGAGCAGTCAAGCCTCTTGCCGAAAGACGATTAGGATCAAGCCATACTCGCATCGCATACTTGCGCTCACCAAAGATGATGACATTTCCCACACCTTTGACTTTTTTAATCGCATCAACAATGTAAAGATCGGCGTAATTACTTAAATATAGGTCATCATATTCTCCCTTCTCGGAATATACCCCAATCGCAAACAGAAACCCCGAAGACTCTTTGCTAACCCTAATTCCCGTTTGCTGTACTGGTGCAGGTAGTTGTGATTGCACAGCAGATACACGGTTTTGGACATCCACAGCCGCAATATCTTTGTTTTTGCCTAGATCGAAAACTAGATTGACAGAACTAACTCCATTATTAGCACTTGTGGAGGTAATGTAGCGAACTCCTTCAATTCCATTTAACTCTCTTTCAAGGATATTTGTAACGGTAGATTCTACAACTTCTGCATTTGCACCAACATAATTCGCTGTCACCGTCACCTTAGGAGGCGTAATTTCGGGATATTGAGCAACAGGTAAAATAAAAATACAGGCTGTTCCCAATAAGGTAATGATGACAGAGCAAACTGTCGCAAACACAGGTCGTCTGATGAAAAAGTCAGATATGGATAGCAGCATGGGCTAAGACGTAGGAATGAAGAGTTAAGCAATTAGATCTAGCCGCTGACTGCTGAAATTAGAAGCAAAAGTTTGGTTAAAAGTGTCGTAAAGCGACACTTTTAACCAAACTTTTGCAATCTTTTTAATACTAAAGTTAAGTAAACGTTACGACAATATGAGGCAACAGTAACACAATCGCAATGATTAGGGCGGCGATCGCCGCAATCAACACCGCCCCCGCCGCACAGTCCTTTGCAATTTTCGCTAACTGATGAAACTCACGCCCCACCGTTAAATCTACGACAGCTTCCAATGCTGTATTCAATAATTCTAGTACCAAAACTAGTGCGATCGTTAAGCTGATAATCGAGCAGGCTACAGCAGATAGCTTGAAATAGATACTGAGGGATAGGGCGATCGCGCCGATGAGTAGATGAATCCGAAAGTTTCTCTGTGTCCGAAAAGCATAGCCAACACCCTGTCCAGCATATTTAAAACTAAGTAATAAATTTGTGGCAATTTGGAAAGAATTACTACGCTGAATAGCCGCTTGTTCAGATTCTTCAAACTCGTCGGAATGTGTCATTTGCTCGAATAAAAAAGGCGATTTAACTACAAATATTCTTGGTAATTGTAAATCAATATTCATGGATATGCTTCCAACTAGATTTTGCCAAGGAATTGTCAAGATTCTATCGTTAGAAGATTAGCTTACCCAAATAGCATCACTGAATCATCAGTATTGTGTCTAGCTACTTACAGATAAATTTTGAGAAAGCTTGCTTAGGGACTTGCTATGAATTAAAGTACCTGCGGCTCCGACTACGCTCAGCCAACGTTAGCTGAGCGTAGTCGAATCTATATAACTTGGTGGGACATTTTTTATCAGCAAGTGCTTTAGCAAGCTTTCTCAAAATTTATCTAGAACGCCAATGATACTAAACTTAACATGATGTCTTGCTGTTTGAGCATTGCTTCTAAGCTTTCATCGTCAGGATGATCCCAACCAAGCAAATGCAATAATCCATGAGCTGCCAGCCAAGCGAGTTCATAAGTCAAGGAGTGACTACGTTCTTGAGCCTGACGGATTGCGGTTGTTTGTGAAATGATAATGTCGCCCAAATATGTCGGTTCTACATAATCATCATCTTCATCAATATCTATAGGTATTTCGGGAACTGTTGATTCTAAAGCGGCAAAAGATAAAACATCAGTTGGGCGATCCTGTTGACGATATTGCAAATTCAGTTGTTGGATAGTTGAATCATCTGTAATGGCTACAGAGAGTTCATATTCCCCATCTGCGATCGCCTGCTCAGCCAATAGATATTTCTCCCACTTCTCAAACCATTCCTGCCATTGCTCGGTTGTAATTGGATGGAGATCGGTGACTTCAGGATAGATTTCACAATATAAATCAATGCTCAACGCTTAGTAACCTCAAATAAACAAAGATATCTAAATCAGCAAAAGTATAATTAAATTAATGAATTTAATTAGTCATCGCATTATTCGGAAGCATATAAATATATATATGCAAAATGGTTTATGAGAATAAATCTATTGGAAATGTAATCTGATAAGCCAATTAATGAAAAGCGATCGCTAGTCCTAGTAAGGTTGCAATCACCCCAAAAACAGTCAAGAAAAAATGAAATAATGACGTGCTACCTTTTTTGACCATATTCCGCATAGCAAGTTTAACAAAACTATCCTGTGACTTAGACTGGCTAATGTTGGGATGGGTTTTACCAGCACTAATGCTGTTCTCTTTGATGGGGAGATTTGATTGAGTATTTAGATCGTTATTCATGAATGTAATTGCAATAATTTATCTAGATTTATGAAATGATTACTAAGTATTTAGACTATAAGTGACGCAGTATACAAATTTAAATTGTTAGATTGAAAATTTAAATTTTATAGACGTGAGAAGCTAATGTTGATGATTAACTTCTTTCAAGAAAGTTAATCATCAACATTAGCTATACCTGATAGAACCATTAAATTACCTTGATATTTATATTTTAATTAAGTTGATTTAATAATTCTATCAGTATAAGCAATTTTACTATTTGTGTAGTACAGCAAGCACAGGCAGAATTTAAATGCCAAACATAGTTAAGCTACATCTGCCTACTTGGCTCACGCTGAGCAGACCAGACTGGCATGGGAACAGGGGTGAAAGACGATCGCTGAAAATGCCTGAGCATCTAGACAGGAAGAATTGCCAAATCGTGATGATCAGGTATCGTAATACTTGGAAGATCTCAATGCAAACTACACTAAGCAAGCTGCTGAAGACATTGAGAATGTCAGTGGGCAGTGTGCACTTATTGAGCATTCGCATTCGTTTACTAGTTGCGTCTATGGACAAACGGGATCAACTGGTGGGAATCTGATCCTTTAGCCTAATAAAAACAAATAGAAAAGGCTCGCTAAGCGAGCCTTTTCTATTTAGATTTACGTGATTCTCTAACTTGATCATCAATCCGGCGCAATACACCATTGATAAAACGATATCCATCCTCACTGCTATACCGTTTCGCTAGTTCCACCGCTTCATCGATCGCAATTTTACTTGCCACATTCAAAAACAACATTTCCGCAGTCGCAATCCTCAAAATATCCTTGTCCACTTGGGCAAGGCGATCAATTTGCCAATTAACTAGCGCGTTACTGATGGTTTCATCAATTTGCGATCTCTTACCATTTACAGTTTTCAAGATATCGATCGCATAGTTACGAACCTCGGTACGTTGAGATAATACAAGCGTTATAGGGAATTCAAGCGCCGCACCAATATTATTAATGGCATTTTTAGTTAAATCGATCGCTTCGCGCACCATGCCCTCAACAGCTTGAATGTCTTGACGAATATCGCTAGTCCGATTTTCGCTAGAGGTAATCCTCTCTTGGCTGCGTTGCAATTCAGCACTGGCAGTTTGTAATAATTCTTTAGTTTCATCATGCAGCGATCGCACGACAGCCGTAACAATGTCGTCTAGGGTCTTAGTCTCTAGCTTTTGAGCTTGACTAGGTAATTGATTGATACTAAATAGTGCGAGTTCGCGGGCGATGTGGCGGGGTTGCATAGGAGGAGATAAAATTAAGCCGATTGAATATCGTATCATTCTCTTTGCACGATCTTTTAAATATAGCTGTCACAAGTCTTGATCTAAAAGACGAGTGGTGGCTTTGTCATACCATAGATTCAATCAACAAATAGCTAATTTTCAGAAACATGACTCAGACCTTTATAGCTACACTTCATCACCAAGGACAAACCTTTACTGTGTCCGTGCCTGAAAACCAATCAATCCTTGATGCAGCGATCGAACAGGGATTAGATTTGCCATGCTCTTGTTATGCAGGTGTATGTACTACTTGCGCTGCTCAAATTGTGAAAGGAGAAGTTGATCAGAGCCAAGGTATGGGTATTGGCGGTATGGGGGAAGAACTTGACGCTAAGGGCTATATTTTGCTATGCGTATCACATCCCAAGTCTGATGTCGAAATCTACACCGATAAAGAGCAAGATGTTTACGCAATTCGTTTTGGACATGGTTCATAAATTCTAAGAAATGATGCCGTGCATGGCATCATTTCTTAGAATTTATTTGTTCACCTGTAACCCTATTTACAGGATCTTTGGCATTTAAACTAGCAAAAGCACAGTAAGAGTCAGGAACTTGCTTAACATAAGTTTTTAGATTGATATTGCAACCATTGGCATCGGCGAAAGGATTTGCATATACTTGGTATAATTGAATATCGCCAAGATTAGGATAGTCAGGTATCCAGAAAACTCCCGCATCCTTAAAGCCTTTAGATACAAGAGCTTTAACTCTGGAGTCTGCATTATCTTTATTAGCAAATGCCGAATCAGCCAAAAAGTAAAAGGCTCTCTTATCTACTAATTTAAAAGGCGATATTTTATTCCATAAAGCGATGATGCCTCCATTTTGATTCACGCTTATGCCTAAAGCGATCGCCGCTCCAATCGTTACACCGACGATCATGGTTGCTAAAGCCCGACCAAGCATCTTCTTTTTAGAATTATTTTGGGACTGATAGACATATATATCAGGCTTATTAGGTTGGATATTAGGTGTACTCTGAATTGCTTGTGGTGTATATCCCCTAGGTGTTACCGCAACAGTCTGCATATTTGACATCGCGGGTGGAATGGGAACTGATTTACTAAACTTAGCTTGGTTGGATGATGGGCTTATTTGTAATGCCGCCAGCATTTCTCTTGCTGAAATATAGCGATCGCGAGGATCGAACTGGAGAACTTTGGCAAATATAGATTTTAAATCAGCACTAATTCCCAAAACTTGATTTTGCCAGTAAACCTCTCCTGTCTGTGGATCAGTACCTATTTGTTGAGGATATTTTCCTGTGAGGGCAAATATAGCAGTTAGGGCAAGACTATAGAGATCGCTTGCGAAGAATGGTCTGCCTGCAGCCTGCTCCGATGCCATAAATCCCGGAGTACCAATCACAATCGAGTGAGCCTGTTGACCTGCACTACGAAGCGTACTGACATTGACAGTTTCTTTAACTGCACCAAAATCAATTAATACAGGTTCTCCAAATCGCAAAATTATATTGTCAGGCTTGATGTCACGATGAATAATGCCGCGATCATGTACATAGATCAAGGTTTGAAGAATACCGATCATTAATCGCCTAATCGCATCTTCGTTCCATTCGCCTTTACCTTCTATTTCTTGCGTTAAGGTTAATCCATCAATCCATTCCTGGACTAAATAGAATAGTCCATTTTCTACAAAATTAGCATAGAGTTTGGGAATGTAGCGACTTTCTTCGCCTAAATGTTCTAAAACTGCTGCCTCACGTTGAAACCTCTGTTGCAGTAACTCATACATTTGAGGATTGTCAGCAACTGGCTTTAGCTGTTTGATCACGCAACGACGATTGGAAGGCATTTTGGTGTCTTCAGCCAAATAGGTCTCACCAAAGCCACCACTGCCTAGGACGCTAGTGATGCGATAGCGGTTATCTAAAAGGTTTGACATCATGGAGTTATATTAATTGCCTACTAATTGTCTATTAGCTCAGCATAAGTAAATTTAAAACCTACAAGCTTGTGCTACCCGCTACGCAGACGGTACAAGCTTAGGTTTGTTTCTTTAACTATGCTGAACTACTTATTAGCGATCGTACCGTATATCAGGGAATCAATCAGCCATTTTGATTTAACGTTTGTGTGAGTTTGTACACCGTTAAATAGCAACCCGAAATGAGTTGATACAAGCTTCGGCTTCGCTCAGCCAGAGTGAACTGATGGCTGAGCGAAGCCAAAGCCACAAATAACTTAGGGTTGCTATATAACAATACTGCGGACAAATAAAAAAAGGAGACAAAAAAGCTATTCATCGGATAAGGTGCAAGTGTTGAAACAAAACACCAAATGAATAGCATCATCGATATAGTACCGAAGATAGAGAGTAAAGTACAACAGAAATTTCTATCAATG
>CALRWX020000058.1:0-26340 GCA_943371975.1 Pseudanabaena sp. UWO311
CGTCACTATCTGGCGAGATTGCACCGCAAAACTTTCTGCTATTCCAAGTCTTTAGATATGTTGCGTTACTCTGTGCGGTTGCTGATTCATTATCTTCACGACCCTTCTATCCTTTCTTCCATCTAATTCATACTTTTGCCTGCAACGCCCCATTTGGCATAATTGCACCACCAAACTTTGTATGATCGAGTTTAGTTAAACTAAGATCTGCTTTTAAAAGGTTTGCGCCTTGTAAATTAGCATGACTAAGATCTGCTCTTGTCAAAATTGCGCCGCGTAAATCGGCTTTTTCCAGATTAGCCCAGCTAAGATCTGCCCATCCGAGATCGGCTCCACGCAGATCTGCTCCACTTAGGTTAATGTGGGTCAAGATTGATTCACTCAAGTCAATACCATGCAAAGACACTCCTTGCATATCAGTGTCATGAAGTTGGGTTTGCTCAAAGTTGCGATCGCCTTTGGCATAGCGATCAAGTAATTCTGCTTTAGTGAGGGCAGCATGGGAAGGTAATGTCATAATCTATAGTTTTGCCAATATTAGAAAGTACAAAGCATTTCTAAGTAAGTAAGTATATTAAAAACACTAAAACCTTTGGTGAACATGCAGCGTGCGCTACAGGTTTTAGAACTGGTTTTTAATTATGCCGAGGTACTTAAATATTTATCCTAGTCGTATATATTCATTTTTATCATGTCGGATTGGTTGCAACGTACAGAATTATTAATTGGCTCCGATGGACTAAATAAGCTCAAGGGCGCCAATGTTTTAGTTGTCGGTATGGGTGGTGTTGGTAGTTTTGCGGCGGAATTTTTATGCCGTGCAGGTATTGGCAGAATGACGATTGTTGATGGCGATCGCGTTGATCCTTCTAATAAAAATCGTCAGATTGTGGCGCTGAATAGCACGGTTGATGTTCACAAAGCCGATGTAATGGCAACAAGAATGCAGGATATAAACCCTGAGTTGCAACTAACGGCGATGAAAGAATTTCTCACTCCTGATCTGATGATGGAGCTAGTCACGACTAGGTTTGACTGGGTGCTAGATTGCATTGATAGTTTGCAACCAAAGCTATATTTCCTTGGTGCTGCCGCTACCAATGGCGTGAAGGTGGCAAGTAGTATGGGGGCGGGTGGTCGTGTCGATCCGCAAAAGATCCGCATTGCCCCAATCTTTGAGACTGATTGCTGTCGCTTTGCCTATAAAGTACGTAAAGGTTTGCGGCGTAAAGGTTTTGACAAGGCAAATATCATTGCAGTCTATTCTGAGGAGTTGGTTAATCGAGACTCGTTGCAGTTAACTGATGGTAGTAATTTCAAGCGATCGTATTACGGCACGATTTCTTATATTCCCGCACTCTTTGGGATCAATATGGCAAGTATCGTAATTCGTGATCTCATTGGCAATTTATGAATTTAGAACTTAGATTAGATATATATTAACGAATTTCTATATTTAGGCGATAGGTTTTTAATGGCGGAACATTTTTTTCCCAAGCTCTCAAATAATGTAGCTCTAGGATAGTTCTACCTGAATTTTGCGCGACAAATCGAAAAATTTGGATTTCTGAGGCTCCAGTAACTTCATCAGCTTGCAGTGGTGATAATACTGAATCCGTTAAAGGTTGTAGGCGATCACTTTTGACGATTTCCCAACCGTAACCTGTACCTAGATTGGCTAACAATTTAACAATTAGAATATTGTTTTTGTTGAGAACAATCTGCGTATCATTGTTGGTGTCATTAACAATTACTTCGCAACTTGATGAGCTTGATGAATTTTCTGACATAGGGGTAGCAGCGATCGCCTTAATTTCAAAAGCTAGAAAAATAAAGTTGAAGGTAGTTAGCAGAGAGAAAATCAAACAAACTGGCTTGATAAAATTCATGATTTCACAACCTAAAAATTAAAACTCAAAATCATGCAGTTAGATAGTTCTCCACCTCATCAATTTCGATTAAATCTGGAACTACTTGATCTGTAATTAAATAGATGGGCATAATTAAAAGCCAGAACCAAAAGCTATAGCGCACGTGCAGCGTGCGCTATAGCTTTTGGGGTGTATATTTAATTGCACCTAGCTACTTACTTAGTCAAAAGCGGAATTTGTTTGAACAATTCAGGAGAGATCTTGTAAAAAGTACTTTTTGCTTGCGTCCAAGCAGCACCATAGCCAATGCTATTGCTGTTATAGCCAATCCACATGTAGCCATTATCACCCCAGCCTGTTCCCCAAGAGTTCTTGATTAGCCAAGCTTGTTTTTGATCATCCCATCCGATTAGGGTGACACCATGATTGATCGCACCGCTTGCTTGCTCGTTAAACACACCACCAGCATAGGCTTGGAAAGCGGGTGTAACACGCACAGCTACAGTTAGTGGCCCATATTTACACATGGCAAGTTTCATTTCCGCAACAGTGGGAATGCCGCCATCGGGTTTGACATAACCCCATGCGATCGCGCGATAAGGTTTAGGAACACTCGGATTATAGGGATTTTGAGTTCCAGTATAAGGAACCGTAGTTTCCGTTGCCGTGCCGTTGCTAATTAAGAAATTAAAGGCATTAGCCCACCATCCACCAGCACAGCTACCTGCTCCTCCCCAGTTGAGAATATGCTGTTCGGAAGCATCAGCGACAACGTTGTTACGAATGAGGTTACTTCCCTCATAAGCTCCAAGAGTAGCAAAATCCCAGCAACTACCACAGCTACCTTGATTACGGACTGGGGTGACCTTATCTAAATTTCGCCAATCAAAGGATTTTGCCGAAGCAAAGCAGCCTATTTTAATTTGGCGCAACTCAGGTAGCAAACCTGGGTTAAGTTTTGCAAATTTGTCCCGTTCCACTAAATCAATATTCAAGAGTTTTGCTGCAACTGTGTTTTGGACACTGGCTTGTGTTGGTAGATCATCTGGAGCTTTAGTCCCAGCCAACTGCTCCAATTTATAGTCTAGGGCTGTGGTGTAGCCGACCTGAAATGTCCATTTTCGGGCTTGGATATTAAAACGCAGCTCTGAAAGCTGCGTTTTAATAGTTACAGGGGCTTTGAGTTCTCGCTCAAGATAAATGGGGCTGAGTTTTAGTTGAGATAAATTATTTGTTACTTTAGGGGTAGCTGATAATTTGATTTGGTTGTCACTTGTCTGAGCAAAAGAGGGGCTTTGGAGTATCCCTAAACTCAGCAAGGCTAGTGCAGATATTTGTAGCAAACCAATATTCTTCATTAAGATAACATCTCAAAATAGTGACTTGATTAGGTTGAATTTAGCATTTCCCAAAATTGACTTGGCATTTCCAAATTTGGTTCCCACTTAATTCTACTTACGAGTTTATTCTAATTACGACTTTTTTAGAAGCACTAAAAAAGTCGAACTAAGCTAATAATCATCAATTAAAAAGCGAATGGCGGGAATCGAACCCGCAACATCTGCTTGGAAGGCAGAGGTTTTACCACTAAACTACATTCGCATGCATAGATAAGTTCCATTTGCAGTTATTAACTATAGCAGCGATCGCGATATTGTCAAAGTATTTCTTGTAAATTTGTTCATTAAGCTTTGCTTAGCGACGTGCATTAAAACAATTTGTGGCGCGGCGTAGCCGCGCCACAAATTGTTTTAGCTTTAGAATTCACAATAGCCTTGATCCATTTCGATACGATCTAGTACCTTTAAACCGCGTGGATCGGCAAGTTTTCGCAAGGCGTTCCTTGCATCGGTCTGGACACTTAGATCATCGTCTTCAAGGGCATAGATTAGCGCATCCACGGCTTCATGATAAATTTCATCCTGAGCATCAAAATCGCGCCGCTTCTGCACAATGAGTTTACCAAGAGACCATGCACAGTTACCACGCACTGCTGACATTGGATCTTGGGTTAAGGCTTCGGTCAAAGCCTCGATCGCTTCAAGATCGCCTAATTGGCCTAATGCACTCGCCGCCCATAGACGCACTGCAGTAATGTCGTATTTGAGCGCCGAAATTAATGGTCTCAACCCCAATGATGCATGGCAGGTTCCTAAAGCCCAGACGATGCCTTTGCGGACATAGCCATTCCAATCTTGCTTAAGTTGATTAATTAAGGGGATGATCGTGTGCTCACTTTTGTTGCGACCAAGGGCATAGGCTACGCTGACGCGCACGAGGGGGCATTCATCTTGCAGTAGTTCGATTAGGCGAGGAATGGCTCGCTCATCCTCTAATTCACAAAAAGCCCTAGCAGCCTGCATTCTTTCAAGAATTACATCTGAGTTAAGTAGTGCTAACATCTCATCAGGATCGGGAAGAGGCATTTCCTCTTCAGGATGCAAATCCAAGGGACTAAGCGGTGATGCTTCAATATCTAAAATAGCTAAGTCGTCATTGCGTGTCATGGCGATCGTCGTGGCAAAAAATCAGGCATGGTTTGAGATGCCCCAATGTGTAGTTGTTATCTTACAGTGCTTTGTCCTGATTTGTTAATTGTAATCAAGAACCGATTTTTAGTAGTGCGGCTTCGCCGCGTCACTAAAAATTGATTCTTGATTTTCTTGCAAGTCCCTAAAAAGGAACTGGGATTTGTAAATGGATTAATTCTTGCGATCGCGGATGTCTAAAAGTTAGCTCCCTTGCATGGAGATGCAAGCGACTTGTAGCCGCCTGACAACCATAAAGGCGATCGCCTAAAATTGGCATTCCTAAACCTCGCGGATCAGCAGAGTGAACTCGCAGTTGATGAGTTCGTCCTGTTAAGGGGGAAAACTCGATGCGCGAGTAATGAGTTTCTTGCCTTAATAATCGAAACTCAGTCACACTTGGTTTACCATGATGAAAATCTACCTGTTGACGGGGGCGATTTTCAGGATTTCCCCATAGTGGTAAATCAATTACACCTTCTTGACAATCAAGATTTCTTGATAGTATTGCTTCATAAACTTTATGGATTTCTCTTCGCTGGAATTGTTCACTCAAATTGCGAAGAGATTCCAAATCACGAGCAAATAGTAAAATCCCTGAAGTTTGGCGATCAAGGCGATGGACTGGATAAAGTTCATAAAGTTCTTTTTGATTGCCAAAATATTGACGTAATCGACTTAGTACACTGTCTTGAGTATCTAAATATCGTCCAGGGACGGATAGAAGTTCTGGTGGTTTAGCGATCGCTATTAAATAATCATCTTCATAGATAAGTTGAAAATTTTGCGAAGCAAAATTTTCAACAGTAGAGTTAGCTGGGGGCGATCTCCTACCTGACAATAAAAATCCCATTAATGGCTGACATCTTTCTACACAAGCACCATAAAATTCACCTTGAATCTTATAACCATCGGGTGAAGGATTTCCCCACCAAAACTCAGCCATTGCTAAGGGTATGAGGTTATGGGTTGCCGCATAATGCAATAATTTTGGAGCGCAGCAATCTCCCATTCCTGTGGGCATTGCTCCTTCTGTAATTAATTCCCTAAGCGAGCGCGTTTCTCCTGCAAAATTAGTCAGCACATAAGCCTTATGCATCTGGGTTTGCAAGGTGCGCGATAATTCCCGACGTTGTTTTTTGAGAACTTGCATTTTCGCATCCGCCGCCGTGATCGCTTCTTGCAAAGGTGATAGAACTTGATCGCGATCGCGTTTAAAATTGCGCCTTGCCATCTTTTCTCTTTGACTTTCTATTTCTAAATCCTTGAGAGCAATTTCTAATTCTCCTCCTATTAAGGATGATAATAACTGCGATCGATTGCCTTGCCTTGATTGTTTGGAAACTTGTTGACAATCGCGCAAAACTTTTAACTGTGCGGCATATTCCTGTGATTTTCGCTCATATTCTATACGTTCAGGCATTTCGCTCAATTTGATTAATTCCTGTTTAATCACCGCTAACTTATTTAAGGTGATTGATTCTTCAATCGCAACTTTTTCACGACCAGCGATCGGTGGAACCCATCCCTCAATATGACTTCCCCCATTTAACAAACCCGAAAAAGCCCTAAAAACTAATCTTTCCCTTGTAGCTGATTCCGTTAGCAGCACCCCATACATTTTTCCTTCTCTTGATTGATTACCATGAGATTGAGCCAGTTCTTGCATTAAATCCTTAGCGATCGCCTCTACCTCCAAAGTTCTAGGCAACCGCAATAATGCGCCACTATAAGGACAAATTCCCTCATACCAATAG
Source organism: Pseudanabaena sp. UWO311 (assembly GCA_943371975.1). GTDB lineage: Bacteria > Cyanobacteriota > Cyanobacteriia > Pseudanabaenales > Pseudanabaenaceae > Pseudanabaena. The sequence goes on from CALRWX020000058.1 coordinate 6,157, forward strand.
CTCACGCTTTAATTACTCTCTGATATTAATTGACGGTAAGGGACTTGCTAAAGTACCAGAGGCTTCGACTTCGCTCAGCCAACTTTGGCTGAGCGAAGTCGAAGCCATATAAACTTGGAGGGACATTTTTTCTCACCAAGTTTATATGGTTTTAAGATCCAAAAAATGGAAACGCCATCTTTTGGATTGATATGAAGCAAGTATGATGGCAGAAGCATCTAATATTTCTTCTATATGAGTCACCCTAGCAACCCTTTCCTTAATCTCAAATACGAACCTGCGATCGAGTCCCTAGCAGACTATCATGATGTTGTTACCGCCGCCGAATATCCGCTTCATAAATTGCGTTGGCGTAATGATGATATTTTACCGACTCTAGGACTTGCACCCGCACAGGTCAGCGACGATGATTTTGTCGAAGCCTTCGGACATTTTCAAGCTGTGCGCCCATTTTTAGCTCTACGCTATCATGGGTATCAATTTGGTGAATATAACCCTCAGCTCGGTGATGGACGCGGCTTTATCTATGGTCAAGTGCGCGGTATTGATGGCGAACTTTATGATTTTGGAACTAAAGGTTCTGGTCGAACTCCCTATTCTCGTACTGCGGATGGTCGGCTTACACTCAAAGGCGGCGTGCGCGAAATCATTGCCTCCGAAGCATTACATCGGATGGGTGTGAAAACTTCGCGAACTCTGAGCCTCATTGAGACAGGCGAAGAACTTTATCGTGGTGATGAACCTTCACCAACGCGATCAACGGTGATGGTGCGCTTTTCGCGATCGCATATTCGGTTTGGTACATTTGAGCGTCTACGGTGGATTGGACGTGATGACCTTGCTCGCAAATTACTCGATCATGTGCTACGAATTTACTATCCCCATACTTTAAAGTCAGAGGGGAAAGAGATTCAAGATAGTATCTTCTATTTAGAACTAGTGAAACGAGTTGCGACTCTCTGCGCTCAATGGATGGTCGCAGGCTTCTGTCATGCCGTTCTCAATACCGATAATATGTCAATTACGGGCGAAAGTTTTGACTATGGACCTTTTGCCTTTATCCCAACTTATGATCCACGTTTTACGGCTGCCTATTTCGATTATGCAGGACGCTATAGCTATGCTAATCAGCCCGCTGCTTGCTATTGGAACTTAGAAAAACTGCAAGATCCTCTTAGTATGATCATGGATAAAGGTGATATGCAAGCTTCATTGCAAAAATTCAAAGACTTCTATCGCGAAGCCTATTGTGAAATGATGATCAAGCGTTTGGGATTTGCCACACTTTCCGAACCTGAAACAGAGGATTTAATTGGGGCAACTTTAGAATTATTATCGAATGTCCAAGCGATTGGCTATAACCAGTTTTTTGTTAATCTCCGTCAAGCCTTTCATTCTAATTGGCGTGAAGATGCTAGTAATATTTTCTCGAACCATGATTGGGAAATCACTGAGGAACAATTACCACTATTAAAGAAATGGCGTGAAGTTTATCATCAATTACTGATCCGTCAACCGATCGCGGAATTAGACAATATTGCCCAGCAACTTCAGCAAGCTAACCCGAAAATTATTTTCCTGCGTCCAAAAATTGAGGAAGTATGGGAAAGGATTACCGTTGATGATGATTGGCAACCTTTCTATGAGGCGATGTCCCAACTCAAGGATTAAACAAATAACAATGGCGCAAAGCGCCATTGTTATTTGTTTAATCAGACAAACGTTGTTTAAGACTTTCAGCAATTTTTGCCCCTAGATATTCAGGAATTAAATTTTCGTTAGGTCCTAGCAAATACAAAATTAGACGTGTCCGCCCGCGCCACACTAATAAATTGGCATTCACTACTAGCAAATCTTCCTGCCAAATCGCATTCATCACTTTATAAAATAGCCCTGGTTGGCTATCAGCCTCAACTAACAAAGCTGGCAAGTGAAACACACGATCGACATAGAAATTTGTTTCTACTTTTTTAAGCCCACTATCGAGATTAAACTCCAGCGCTAGCATTTCCTCCACCTCAAATCGACCTAATAAAGTCTCCTTGATAGCCTTCCGTACGTTGTCCGCCGTCTTTTTGGGTAAAGATTTACCGCCACGAGAAACCATTAACTTGATAAATACCAACATCGGGGCATGGATTTGCCCATATAGGCTTAGGCTATGGATAGTCAAACCATAGGCCGCTAATACTCCAAAAATGTCACTTAACAAAAAAGACTGATTACGATAGGCAAAATACAATACAGTGCGGCTACTTTCGGGCTTTAGCTCAATTACAGCTTCTTTTGTTTGATAAAGCTGATAAGCCAAACGCAGATTTTGCAGTTGAATATCGCTACTAACAAACTGTTCGTAAAACTGGGGAAAACTCGTGTTAAAGCGTTTTAGTAATTCGATTGTCGAGTTTTTTAACCCAAATGTCATTGTTAACCTCCTGAGTCTTCACTACTAGATTTCCACATCCAAAATGTTTGTACCAATAGCATTAGAGGCTTGTAGTAAGATACAGAACCAGATTTTTGTGGAGCAGCAAAGACACCTCGCCAAAAATCTAGTTCTTGATTAAATCGCAGATCTCTTAAATATTTATAACGCTTTTCAATCAAGCGAGTTATAGAGGTGCGCTGCGCTGCCGTAAGCAGAGCAGCACACCCGTGCTTCACTAGACTGAAAACCGCTATAAAGCCTCGAAATAATGCGATCGGTTTTAACATTGCAGGTCTTAGGAGTGAAGAAATAAGGACTAATAACTCTGGCTTACTAAAAATCTTAAGCAAAATCTTACAATGACGCTCTAATTCTACCAACATAAGGTCAGGACTACATTAAGAGCTACTTTTTTGACATGCTTCCTGCTTAAAAGATGGCAGATTTACACTTTGAGACTCTTAAAGCCCAAAATAGAATAGCAGCATGATTCTATTTTGTTTTTTTGTTTGCATCAAAATAATTGGCTGTAGCTATATCAAAACTGTTTTGGGATTTTATTTTAGTATTTGCGATCGCTTGGTTTCAACAAAAGCGGATACAATAAGAAGGTAATGAGTATATCTGTAAAGAATTTGTAATAGATAAGGGCGATCGCTGACACAAATGGTGTTCTGGAAAAGCTTATTTGGTTCTGATACGCTCGAACCTACAAAAAAGACAAAACTTCGCCAAGTACCAAACCAAAGCGGACAAATTTTTTTTAGCACCGAAAAAGATATCGATCTCTACGAACTCGAGGAATTATGCGACTCTGTGGGCTGGGCGAGGCGACCAATTCGTAAAGTTCGTATTGCCTTACAATATAGTTTTGTTGTCCTCTCAATGTGGGAGCAGCGGGGCGGGTTTCGCCGTTTAATCGGTTTTGCCCGTGCCACCTCTGATCATGCCTTTAATGCGACATTGTGGGATGTCGTAATTCATCCCGATTTTCAAGGTAGAGGCTTGGGCAAAGCTATGATGGAAGAGATGATTCGCGAGTTACGCAAGTCTGACATTAGCAACATCAGTCTCTTTGCCGATGCCCATGTGGTCGAGTTTTATGGTCAATTAGGTTTCAACGTTGATCCCGAAGGCATCAAAGGTATGTTTTGGTATCCGTGATAAGTGGCGGCGCGAGGCACCGCCACTTGTCTTTTGGGTTTTGTAATAAAGGCGGCGCGAAGCGCCGCCTTTATTTATTGGTGATTAATAATTTCCCTAAATATTGCTTTGCCTCAACCCAATCGGGGACAAGGTCGATCGCTGATTGGAAACAGGCGATCGCTTCTTCAGGTTTACCAATATTATTTAAAATAATTCCCAGATTAAAGTAGGGCTGAGCAAAACTAGGGTCAATATCAATCGCTTCCTTATAGGCTAAAATCGCATCCTTGAGTTGATTTTTGCGAATGAAGGTACTACCAAGATTGCAATGGGCATCAGCATAGGTAGGATCAATCTGAATGGTGCGTTCAAAACTGGCGATCGCTTTATTCTCTAAATCCTCTTTTATAGAATAATCTCCCGAATCAAGGGCAGTGATTTTTTGTAGCCAAGCTACGCCTAGAGCATTGTAATCTTTAGCTTGCAGTAGTTCTGAATTATAGTTCTCAGCACGTTCATAAATAGCATTGACTGCTTTAGGATTATTTTGTTGGAAGTATATTTGCGCGATCGCTCGATAGGCATCGATATAATCAGGATTGGTAGCGATCGCCCGTTCATAGCTATCAATTGCCTCCGTAATTCTGCCACGCTCCTTGAGACTATCTCCCAGCCTGCAATGATATTCCGCCAAGAAGCGATCGGGATGTAATTCTAATGCTTTCTGAAAATGGGTAATTGCTAATTCATTCCATCGCATCTGTTGATAAGCGTTACCTAGTCCTAATTGTGATTCTAAGGATTGTGGCTCGAGTTGGACTGCTTTACTAAAACTGGCGATCGCCTCCATCACATTTCCCTCTTGTTGATAGATCGTGCCAAGACGCTCATGGACAGCCCCAAAATCTGGATTGATGGCTAAGGCGCGTTGATAATTTTTTAGTGCAAGGGGGATATTGCCAGAGTTGCGATAGCGATCGCCATATTGTAGATAGGTTTCAGGTGAATCAACGGATGGGTTTCTAGAATGGGTAACATCACTCATAGCTATTAATGGGCAATTACAGTCGGATATAGAGCTGAATTTCTGATAAAGTTCTGAACGCCATACCAAAAATTCAATATAGATGTCGCCAGTTTGATTAGGACACAAAACCAGAAGACGAGTGGCTTTTGATTTGCCATAACGCAAGTGACGCTAGTTATATCATATTGCCCAAAAGTATGGCAGCAATTTCAGGGCGCAACAATATCGCAGTTTTCCTATGTCACCAAATATGACCTCTCGATTCTGTGCTCTCACTTTATTTACTTTGACAGGAATTGTAACGCAGCCAGTGTGGGCGCAAGTGGGCGAATATTGTCAATTGGAAAATGAGGAGATCGCCAATAAAGACAAGTTGCGGACATCAGCTTTTCGGGATATTTCTAGCAAGAGTGGAGATAGCTCTAAAATCGAGGCAACGAAAGAGTATCAAGCGATTGTCAAACAACATAGCCAAGCCCTAAATAACTGTCGTCAAAAATCTTGGCTGAAAACTCAAGGCATTTGGCTACGTCTTTATCCCTGCGATCTTCAGTTAGGAAAACTAGATGAGGTGATGGATCGGATTGTGAATCGTGGATATAACCAAGTATGTGTAGAAGTTATTTCCAATGGCACGATTCTCTTACCCATGACCGCACTATCAAGATTGTTGAGAACCTAGGCAAAAATCCTAACGGAGAAGCTCCAACTAAGAATCAACTATTTATCGCTCCCTATAATTATCAAGCTCAGAGCGATTTGTACTTAGTCGCCTCTGAAGTGGCGAAACGTCAACCCGACGGCGTAGCATTTGACTATGTGCGGGTGCAGGTGCGGCTTAAGTAGTGAGTAATGTGCAATATCTATGGATTTATGGACAGTCTTCATTACAGGCATTATGCGATCGCGCTGAAAATTTTCAAGGTAGAGAACTGATTAATCGCTTTCTCAAACAGGGATATGTCACCCAAGCAGATCTCCAAGCTGTGAAAAAGCTCTATCCAGAAGAATCAGAACCGCTATGGCAAGGTCGCCGCCCCAGTGGCAAAAGCATCTCTGATAAAAATCCTGCGATCGCCGATTGGCAAAATGAACTATGGCGGCTGGCAGTTGGTCATGCCTTTATCGGTGTCACCCATTACCTCGACATTGTCTCTAAACCTGTCTTGCGTCAAGGTATTCCCGCTAGTGTCGCCTTTTTCTCCGATGGTAATCAACCCGTAGGTGTGATGGCTTTGATTAGCGATCGCCCCTCCTTAGAATTACAAATGTAAGCAATCCGTACAGCATTGCCCGCCATTAATTCTATTAGTCATTTCTCGTACGGTTGGCAAACTAGAGAACTAGCTTTTACGCGATCACGCCAATTTTGTAAACTTTAAGCTTGAATTAAATTGTTAAGTTGTCCGCGTAGCGGGTAGCATTAGACAGATAAACTTTCAAAAAGCTTGCGAAGCAAGCTTTTTGAAAGTTTATCTGGGTTTTAATAAAGCGCAAAGCGCTGTAGCAGCGATCGCTATAGTTTAAAATGCAGACAGCCTTAAATTCCTTACAAAAGTCTTGTTTCGCATGATCGAGTCGCCCCAGTCTATATTTGAACAAACTCAAAATTCTTTTAATAACTTCCGTAGGGCGATCACTGGTAAGGAGTTTTTGATCACAGCAGAAGTATCCCCACCCAAGGGGAGTGACCCTAGCCATATGCTCGCCCAAACGCGATCTCTCAAGGGACGAGTTCATGCAGTGAATATTACTGATTCTAGTCGCGCCGTAATGAGTATGAGTCCTGTTGTTGCCTCAGCTTTAATCCAGCAGCAAATTGGCATGGAAACAGTTTGTCAAATGGCTTGTCGCGATCGCAATCGTATTGGCTTACAAGGGGATTTATTAGGAGCGGCGGCGTTAGGGATTACCAATATTCTCTCTCTGACGGGCGATCCTGTGAAAGCTGGGGACTTTCCCGATGCGCGATCGGTATTTGACTATGAGTCAGTGCGGTTATTGCAATTAATTCAAAAACTTAATCAAGGACTAGATGCTAATGGTAAAGCCCTGCCCCATCAGGGGACAGACTTGTTAGCAGGAGCGGCGATCGATCCACAGTCTCCCAGTTGGTCAGGATTACAAAGACGCTTTGAACGCAAGATCAATGCAGGGGCGCAATTTTTTCAAAGTCAATTAATTACAGATTTTGATCGCCTCGATAAATTTGTTCATCAAATCGCTAACCAATCAGACAAGCCCATTTTGGCTGGAATATTTTTAATCAAATCGGCAAAAAATGCCCTGTTTCTCAATAAATATGTTCCGGGAGTCAAGATCCCAGAACATATCATCGATCGCCTTGCCAAGGCTAAATCGCCATTACAGGAAGGCATTGCGATCGCTGCTGAGCAAATCCAAACAGCGCAGCAAATCTGTCAAGGAGTTCATATCATGGCAATCAAAGCCGAACATCTGATTCCTGAGATTCTCGATCGCGCAGGGGTGTCAATAAACCCAAGCAGCAAGTAGCGGCGCGAAGTGCCGCTACTTGCTGCTTGGGTTTATATGTCTATTTTTTTGATGGGAAGGGAGTAATGCAATTGATAAAAACTATAACTTTTGAGAGGTTTATTAAGTAAATCTCTCAAAAGTTCAGCTCTTTCGGTTAATCTAGGGAACAACTCTAACTCACATCTATGGCAAGACGTAGATATTCTTCAACCCTGAATACACCTCCTACAGAACCAAGGTCGAATGATACGACCACTAAGTTGGCGATCGCTGGTGCAATTTTTGCTGTCGGTATTGGTGTGGGAATTGCTCTCTCTACGCTTAATCCCACGCCGCGCACTGTTGACGCGATCCGTTTAGACAACCTAGCCCCTAGCCGCGACTTTTGCAATAACTATGGGGCATCGGCAATGGTGATGAGTAGTCGAGTGTATGTAACCCTCAACCCCTTTAACGTATTTATTAGTCAAGCAGAGCCAGTTCCGGGCTGTGTAGTATTGCCTAATAACTGGAATTTACTGTTACAAAAAAATGTGATCAAAGAGGCTGATATTCGTCAATGTAAGGACAGAATGAATACCTTTGGTTTCACAGGAGATCTTGAAAAAAGTCCTAGTGTTGATTGCATTTACGAAAGTAAAAATGCTGCTGAAAAATTTACAAACGGTGTTCCTGTAGTACCTAGCGCTAAACCTCAGCCATAAACAAAGAATAAGAGAGTTTGCTATGCAAACTCTCTTATTCTTTTGCGAATCAAAAATGTTATGTAGCTTTGACTACGCTCAGCCAACGTTGGCTGAGCGCAGTCAAAGCTACAGGTACTTTAATTAATAGCAAGTCCCTTACCTTAATAAAAAAAGCCTCACTAAGTGAGTCTTTTTTTATTAACATTCATCAAATGCTTCAAGGTCGAGTAAATGACGATAAGGTTCCGCCAAGTCTGAACCTTTGAAAGCCAGCGATCGCAGAATATGCCAATCTCTGAGACTTTCAAAAGCATTGGTATAGTCATCACGCTCCAGACGATCTGCAATTTCTGCAACATCTGTCGCATTAAACTTACTAGGGTCAACTTCAGGCGCTTCACCTACTAGATCTTGCGGGGGGGTATCAACCATATCCTATGACAGGCTTGTGAACGGAGAGAGAGGGATTCGAACCCTCGGTACGGAGTTACCTGCCGTACAACAGATTAGCAATCTGCCGCTTTCGTCCACTCAGCCATCTCTCCAAATTTATTAGGAATTATATATTATCAGATACTGTGTACAATGCAAGCTAATTTTCAAATTTGATAAAAAAATAATTTTTAGCGGCGCAGCTTCGCTACTCCACTAAAAATTATTTTTCTTTACTTGACTGCGAGTCCTTGAAATGGACTGTTTTAAGTTTTTAAAATTAATCCGATGATTACTAAAATTGCGCCGATCGCAAAGCACGCAACCATGCCATAGAAAAATCCTTGTGCTGCATTTGCCGTAGACTTGGCAAGTTCTTCTTCGTTTTTGAGGGAAATAATAAACTTTTTGTCAGATTGTATCGGCTTACGAAGTGTGACTTTTCCTCCTTCATCTGCCGCCGTGCCAATTATCAATACCTCGCGATCGCAGGGCAAAATTGATTCTGTATAGCGATAGCCCAGAGTCCGCCGCCCGCCGACCCCTATACCTGCGCTGACTGCTAAACTAAAAAGTCCATAGGATAGCAATCCTCCCGAACCTTCTTGACGAAATTCATTTAAGACTTGTACCGTATCAATATCACCCCCTTCAGGAGTGACAGTTAGTTCACCTGTGCGATCTTCCAAAGTAAAAGGAATAGATTGACTATTACTGGAAATAGTCTCGGAACCGCGTCGGGTTTCAGTACGGCTTTTGCCTTCACTATCGCGAGTTCTATGTTGCTCTTCATACTCTCTGACCACACGCATTGAATAATGTACGCAGGGTTCTTGCTTCAGTTCTGAAATCAAAGGTGAGTCGCAGCGAATGATGCCCCGCACCTTCACATATTCCCGTAAATTGCCACTCCCGATTTCCCCCGCAATCTCACTTGCAATCCTTTGCAAGTCGGCAACTGTTGAGGAAGTCGCTGATCGAATACTTTGTAATTTTGTGCTGTAGTTCTTTTGCACAAAAAATAAAACAATGCCGATTATGATTAGAATGCCGCCAAAAATTGCCATGGTTTATGCAGTAGTTATGCGCTTTTGCTACTGCTAAAATTAACATAGGTTAACCTTTAGTTAGAACTCAACTTTACGGAAATTACGAAATTATGGGTGCAATAGCTGACAGTAGTATCGATATCCAAAGCGTCCAAAGTGCGATCGCTAAGCAACGTACTTTTTTTGCTACTGGCGAAACTAAAAATTATGATTTCCGCTTGGCTCAACTGAAAAAGCTTTTAGATTTAATTCAAGGGAACGACAAGTTAATTCTGGAAGCGGTTTATGCTGATTTGAGTAAACCTGCCATTGAAGCCTATGGTAGTGAAGTTTTGATTACTCTTTCGGAAATCAAATATGCGATTAAACATTTGCACAAATGGATGAAACCGCAAAAGGTGGGAACTCCAATCAATTTATTTCCAAGTTCTAGTTACATCTATTCGGAACCTTTAGGCGTAGTGCTAATCGTGGCTCCTTGGAATTATCCCTTTGCGCTCACAATTCAACCTCTGATCGGTGCGATCGCGGCTGGAAATTGTGCAATCCTCAAACCATCAGAACATACTCCCCATACTTCCAAGGCGATCGCCAAAATCATTAATGATAATTTTGATCCTAGTTTCATTACCGCCATTGAGGGGGGCATCGAAACTAATCAAGCTTTACTTGCCGAGAAATTCGAACATATTTTCTTCACAGGTGGAACTGCGATCGGTAGAATTGTTATGGAAGCTGCTGCCAAACATTTGACTCCTGTAACCCTAGAGCTTGGTGGTAAAAGCCCCTGTATTGTGGATAGCGAATGTGATTTGGATGTTGCTGCCAAGCGCATTGTCTGGGGCAAGTTTTATAATGCTGGACAAACCTGTGTTGCTCCTGATTATCTTTTAGTTCAAAAGAATATCAAACCTGTATTAATTGAAAAGTTAGTCGCCTGCGTGAAAAATTTCTTTGGTGACAATCCCCAACAAAGTCCAGATTTTGCAAGAATCGTGAATCAGCGCCAGTTTGATCGGTTGGTGGAATTACTTGATGAAGGCAAAATTTTGATTGGAGGGCATAGTGATAGAAGCGAACGCTTTATTGCGCCCACGCTCATTGATGAGATTTTACCTACTTCTAAGATTATGGCAGAGGAAATCTTTGGTCCAATCTTACCGATTTTGGAATATGACCAAATTTCCGAAGCGATCGCTTTTGTCAATAATCAACCAAAACCCCTTGCCCTATATTTATTCTCTAATAACAGGCAAAAACAACAGAAAATCGGTCAAGAAGTCTCCTTTGGTGGCGGATGTTTTAACGATACGATTATGCATCTGGGAAATCCCGAACTTCCCTTTGGTGGAGTTGGTAGCAGTGGTATCGGTAGTTACCATGGCAAGGCTACATTTGACACATTCTCCCATCGCAAGAGTATTCTCAAAAATTCTTTCCGTTTCGATCTTAAATGGCGCTATCCTCCTTACACCATAAATTTAGATACTTTAAAGAAATTTATTAACTGATTTCACTATCCATTTAAAATTCAATAAGGAAGGCACGGTATATCGAGCCACCCTTACCTTTCTGATCTTGGCTATAGCTACCTCATCGGGATTGAGAAAAAATTCTATATTTTTTTGTCAAATTTAGAAAATTGGGAATCTTGGCGAATACCTTGATCTTGAGTGCCCGAAGTTTCGTAGGCATTCATATGGACAAGATTATAGCGAGTTTCACAGGCATAGATAGCTAGTGAAATATTGAGCATATCGATAAATGCTATTATCGACTTACATTTTGATTCACTGTAGCAATCCTAAATGATTTGTGAGAAAGTGGAAATTGAGAAAATATTTTTAGAGTAGATAAAAATTACAGAAGAACTGCAAGAATTTATCGAGACAAGTCGAGAGGCAAGAGAATTAAAGAGAGGGATGTCAGTACAAATGTATCTCGAAGGATATAAGCATCGGGGGGATCAAAGATATTTTGGGATTGGGCTCGGGATATGTCAGTAAATGGACAAAAATATATGTAGAGAAAGGATTAGAAGGATTATTGCTAGGATATAAAGGTAAATCAGGTTATCTGAGAGAAATACAAAACCAAGCTGTCAATACATTTTTACAAGCTAAGAATTATTGGAACTTGGTAGAATTACAAGAATATATTGAGGGTGAGTACAACGTAGTATTTGAGTCTAAGCAAAGCTATTACGTGATATTTGAAAAAGCAGGAATTAGCTGGAAAAAGACGCAAAAGCATAATCCGAAAGGAGACTCCACTGTCATTGCTAAAAAAAGAGGAAATTACAGAATGGTTAGAAAAGCATCGTAATGAAATCATTACTGAGAAATTAGTGGTATTGTTTGCTGACGAATGTCATTTATTATGGGGAGATATTTGTGGATATGTGTGGGGCAAAAAACATGAATGGATTGAGATACCGATCATTAATGAAAAAGGACGACAGACGTATTATGGTGCTGTGAACCTCTATACACAGGAATGTGTAATTCAAGCGGCTAGTGCGGGTAATTCTGATGGTACTGTAGCTTTTCTGAAATATTTACAGAGTCAGAATCAAGACAAGCGGATTGTCATAATCTGCAAATGTGCGGATCTCAATCGCATGATTCAACTTGCTAAACCTGTCTCCTGTTCTGTTGTTCGTTAATTGTCTATCCTATGATCCTCCATCTTTTGGCTTCTTTTTATTCATGCAACAAAGCCATTTATCGCTGGAATAATAAACCATTTGAGAATCTTTTGACGTAACGCCGCGATCGCTCCTTTTAAGCCTTGAATAAAATCTTATTAGAACAACAGCATGGCTATTAAAATCCTCCATCTTTCCGATATTCATCTTGGCAGTACGACTCATGGTAAGGTCAATCCCCAAACAGGACTCAATACCCGCCTAGAAGACTTTATCTCAGCCTTGACAATATGTATTGATCGCGCAATTAATGAACCAGCCGATTTAGTTCTCTTTGGTGGCGATGCCTTCCCCGATGCCACACCACCGCCCCTCGTGCAGCAAGCCTTTGCCAAACAATTTCGTCGCCTTGCCGATGCAGGGATTCCTACAATTCTCTTGGTTGGCAACCATGACCAACATTCCCAAGGAGTTGGCGGCACGAGCCTAGCAATTTATCGCAGTCTTGCCGTACCAAATTTCACCGTAGGCGATACGATCGCCACCCATCGCATTACCACCAATGCAGGGGAAATTCAGATTATTACGTTGCCTTGGATCACGCGATCGACTCTACTTACCAAGTCAGAAACTGAAGGATTCTCGATGACTGAAGTGAGTCAGCTTCTGATCGATCGCCTACAAGTCGTCATCGAAGGTGAAATCCGTCAACTCGACCCTCCACTACCCACGATTTTACTAGCGCATGTGATGGTAGATACAGCAACCTATGGAGCAGAGAGATTTCTAGCGGCTGGCAAGGGTTTCACGATTCCACTATCAATGCTCACTCGCGAAGCCTTTGATTATGTAGCTCTGGGACATGTGCATCGTCATCAGATTTTGGCAACACAACCGCTTGTAGTTTACCCCGGAAGTATCGAACGGGTGGATTTTGGGGAAGAGAATGAGGCTAAGGGCTATTGCTGGCTAGAGGTTGAGAAGGGGAAGATCAAGTTTGAGTTTTGTCCAATTCCCACTCGTGCTTTTCGGACTATTGAAATTGATGTGACACAATCAGAAGATCCTCAAGGGAAGTTACTCAAGGCAATTCAAAAAGGGAAGATCGATCAGGCGATCGTAAGGTTGATCTATAAAATCAAGGCGGAGCAACTAGCACAAATCGACGATCGCCTCCTCCATGAAGCAATGGAAAGCTCCCATAACTATGCCCTTATTCCTGAAGTCGTTAGCCAAAATCCGCGCACACGCTTACCCGACCTCAGTACTGCCGAAGCCCTCGATCCGATGTCCGCATTAAAAACCTATCTCAGCACTCGTGAAGACCTAAAAAAACTAGAATCTGAAATGCTCATGGCTGCCCAAGAATTACTCAGTGAGATCGGGTTAGGTATGGACGAACTTGATCTTGCAACTAATTCAAATCAAACTAGTCAGTTGGTGATAAGTTTTGAGTAATTGATTTTGCAAGGTTTCTAAGGGGATTTGGCGCAATAGCACCGCCCGATCATAAATTTGCTCAATCGTAATATCTGCCCGATCATCGGTTTCCAAAAGAAATCTGCCATCTGGAATGGTGGCGATCGCCTGCACCACAGGAGAGCGATCGCTTAAAATCGCAGCACCAAAGGAAAAATAGAAATCATGATTGAGCAGTTCTTGAAATACTTGTTCTTTCTTGTTAAATCCATGAATAATCCAAGGAATTGAGGATTTTATCTTTTTCTGGATGGCGATTAATTCCGCAAAGGCTTTCACGCAATGAATGACAAGCGGTTTGCGGAGCTTTTCTGCCAGTTCTATCTGTTTTATAAAAATTTCAATTTGTAACGCTAAAGGTAAATCGATATTACGATCCAATCCACATTCACCAATCGCGACAACTTGTGGCAACTCTGCCGAAGCTTCTAACTTTGACCATGCCTCTTGCCATGATGAAACTTGGACAAACCAAGGATGCAATCCCAAACTACATAGATCAGGTAGATTCTCTATTTTTAATTGAGAATTAACATCCAGAGTTTGCAAATTAATTAAATCAGGATCTTGGCGATCGTGATGGGTGTGGAAATTAATAAACATTGCGTCATAGGTTTTAAAAGGCTTGCTTTGCAAGCCTTTTAAAAGTTTTGTATGTAGGATGGAACAAGCGGCTTAAGCCCCTTGTCTGCGATCAGAAGCATTGGCTTCTAGTTTCTCAATTTGCTGTTCTAGTCTACGAACAGTCCGTAAGAGATCAGGAAGTTGACTTTTAGCACTGGCAATTCGATGCCAATCCTCTTCGGGAACAACAGGATAGCCAACCATCCTCGCACCTGCGGGAACATTACTAGGAATACCTGAATTGACACCAATATTCGCACCATCACCGATATGAATATGATAGGCTGACCCGACCTGTTCCGCCATGACCACATGCTGTCCGAGAGACGCTCCACCCGCCAAGCCTACCTGAGAGCCGATCCGTGAATGGGCTCCGACTTCTACCCCATGTCCAACTTGTACCAAGTTATCAAGCTTAGCTCCTTGGTGAATAGTTGTGATACCGATGGCAGCGCGGTCAACGCCGCAAGAGCAACCGATCTCAACATTATCTTCGACGATCACGCGACCAATTTGGGGGATTTTATACCAATTCCCATCAGGGGCAAGGTCAAAGCCAAAACCATCGCCACCGAGAACAGTATTGGGATAAACAATGCAATTCGCCCCAATTTGAGTATGATCACCGATCACACAACTGGTATGAATAATTGTATTTGCGCCAATTTTCACATCGTTGTAAATCGTGACGCGGGAATCAATGATGGCGTTATCACCAATTTTGACGCGATCGCTAATGACGACATAGGGCGCGATCGCTACATTTTTCCCTATTTGCACATCTTCACCCAAAATTGCTGTGGGATGAATACCAACGATTGGAACATCTGGTGGATCAAACTTTTCGAGAACTTTGGCAAGGAGAATCTGGGGATAGGCTGTGCGAATACAGGGTAATGATGATGGAGTTGTGAGATCGAGGATGACAGCACTGGCTTGAGTATCCTGAAGTAGAGGAATAAATTTGGCTGACGGTACAAAGGTAATCGCCCCTGTCTGCGCTGATGCGATCGCGGCGACACCTGTGATGATTGGATCAGTACCATCGGATTCAAATTTACAATCGGGTAAGGCACCAGCAAACTCGGATACCAGTTCGGAGAGTTTAAAACTAATCAGTTGGGTCATGGATCTAGATAAATATTCAGGACTGAAATGAGTTATTCTGCAAGCCTGGCTTCTAATGCGGCAATGCGCTTTTCTAATTTACGAACGGTATGGAGCAAATCGGGAAGCTGTCGTTCTGCAATGACAACGCGCTTCCAATTTTTTTCAGGAACTGTGGGAAAGCCGATCATCGCTGCACCTGCGGGAACATCACTGGTAATACCAGCTTTACCGCCAATGATTGCCCCATCACCAACGTGAATATGATCATTTGCGCCCACTTGTCCTGCCATAACCACATGATGACCAAGGGTGACACCACCCGCTAAACCAACTTGTGCAGCCAGCACCGAGTGCGCCCCAACTTTGACCCCGTGAGCAATTTGGACAAAGTTATCAAGTTTTGCCCCTTTATGAATGATCGTCACACCGACAGAAGGACGGTCAACAGCACAGGAGCAACCCACTTCAACATTATCTTCAATGATGACATGACCAGTTTGAGGGATTTTATACCAAGTGCCATTGGGTGCGATTTCAAAACCAAAGCCATCACCACCAAGTACTGCATTGGGATGAAAAATACAATTTGCGCCGATTTGAGTGCGGTCTCTAATGACACAATTGGCATGAATGGTCGTATTTGCACCAATCTCAACATCGTTATAAATAGTGACATGGGGGAAAATTATGACGTTATCGGCAATTTTGACGTGACCGCCGATGACAGCATAAGCACCGATCACCACATTTTCGCCTAGCTGCACATCCTCACCTAAAATCGCGGTGGGGTGAATATCAATGGGTGGCGTGGGTGGTTGATAAAACTTTTCAAGAACCTTAGCAAATAGAATACGAGGATTAGCAGTACGAATACAGGGTAAGGTTGATGAAGTTTTCAGGTCAAGAATAACGGCACTGGCTTGGGTATCCTTGAGACGTGCAACAAATTTTGATGAAGACACAAAGGTGATCTCTCCTGCTTGCGCCTTATCGATCGCCGCCACACCTGTAATGATCGGATCAGCTCCATCGGATTCAAATTTACAATCGGGCAATGCGACAGCAAACTCGGCTGCGAGTTCAGAGAGCTTGAAAGAAATCTTTTGTGTCATATTGGGGAGATTCGCTAAAGTACTTGCAATCATACCTAGAAATATATAGCGCTTTGCAATCAAGCGAGGTATAGAGGATTTGTTGCCCCACCACAGACTGGCAAACAACTAGACTGAGAAACTTTATATAGACTTTTTAAGCGCGTGGGGTAGGTTTTTCTACCCTCATCGATGGCAGCAATCAAAGAATTTATTTTTAACCACAAAAATGTCAAAAAAGTAGGTGACAAAATATAGAGATAATCAATTGAATTTTGCACCTTAAAGTATCGACTTAATTAATAAACAAGGCTTACCTATTCTATTAATAGTTCTGTCTACATAAAATCTGTCACTAATGTAAAATACAAGAATTTTTAAGAAATATATTACCTTACAATATTTTTTAAAAATTCTTTTTACTCTACTTAGCCTTAATAGTCTGTAGAAGCTATGATTATCATCTTTTTTAAGTTATAAAACTGTTTCTTTGTATAATGCTTGACTTGACAAAAATAACATTAATGATCATGTCAAAAATCATCTTAAAATCATTGCTGTTTCTATGATTATTCTAGAGAAAACCTTATGTGATCGCAAAAAGAGTTACTTCTATTTGTGACCAAATTTGCTTGCAAATAGAATATATTATTTATAGACATTAGATAGACATTAGTAAGATAACCTTAAGAATGTGTAATGTGAATTTACTTGTCTGTTACTTAATAAACAGGTAAACAGGCTAATCTTTCGATCAATAATTGCAAGTTATGAGCGATCAACCCCCAAAACCAGAAAATACGAGCGATCGCGTCGAGAAGACCGAGCAGAACCAAGTAAAAACTACTTTTAAACCAAAACTACGCCATATCTTGGGAATGGTATTTTTAGGCGTAGTGTTAAGCGGGGCAGCAGCACGAACATTGCAAATTATCGGTCAGCAAAAGTCATCGACAAGTCCGATCGCTCAAAATCCCAATGCCTCAATACCATCTTATGATCGCAATGGATTTCCAAACCTAAATCCACCAGTACCTACCGATGCTGAAGTCTGGGAATGTGACGTAGCGATCGTTGGCGGTTCCTTAGGGGGGGTAGCGGCTGCTTATCATTCAATGAAAACTGGGGCGACTACTTGTTTAATCGAATTGACACCAATGTTGGGTGGTCAGGTCAGTTCACAGGGGGTTAGCGCGATCGATGAGTCATTATTGATGCGCTATCGTCAGCAGTTCCCCCTCAGTTGGACACATTTCAAAAATATTATTGCGAGTCAGCCCGCCCTGCCCGAAAAATATTCCTATCTCAAACCGAGGGGAGTAGTTGCAGACACCAATAGTTGCTGGGTCGGTAATCTTTGCTTTACGCCCTATTCGGGTGAACTCGCCGCAGAAGAATTTTTGCGGGAGTCAAAGCGTTCTGCGCCCAAGAGTCGATGGGAGACGCAGGTTGCGTTTAAGGGTGCAAGCTTTAATGAAAATGGCGATCGCATTACCGCAGTTTATGGAGTAAAAAGAATTCCCCGCGATCCGAATTACTTACCCCAAGGGCGTTTATCCCGTGAGCTAAAAAGTTGGTTTAACTGGAACACTGACGAAACCTTTGATAAAAAAGCAATTCGGATACAGGCTCCCGCAGGGAAGCATTTAATGGTAATTGACTCCACCGATACGGCGGAATTAATTTCATGGGCAAATTTACCCCATCGACTAGGTGCAGAGGGTTTCGGAACTACGGGTGAAGTCCATGCCGTTGCTGATAATCCTGAATGCACCCAAGCATTTACCTTTCCCTTTGTGCTGAAAATTGCCGATGATGAGGGGCGATCGCTAAAAGAACTACGCAAAGTCCAACCGGGGTACTCACGCGAAGAACATCGCAAAGACTATGACTTGGGCAGATTCCCTATGTTTGAAGGGAATAGCATGTTTAACTATCGCCGTATTATCAGCCTAAAGCGTGATGACCCTTTCAAGGCGATTCCTGCTAAGGGGGATATGACCGTAGTTAACTGGAATCGCGGTAACGACTGGGGCATCATGAATCCCCCTTTAATTTTTACCGACAAACAAGTGCGTGATTCTGGACAACAACAAAATTGGTTAGGCGGTTTAAATACTACTGCCTTGAAAGATGGAGAAAACCATGCGCTGTTATTTGCAGAATGGATCATGGATAAGTATGCATCGGTCGAATTTCCCCTCAGAATGATGTCAGGTCCTGATAGTCCTATGCCAACCCAATCTGGCTTGAGCATGTATCCCTATATTCGTGAAGGACGTAGAATTTTGGGTCGTCAAGCCTATGGACAGAAAGAATTTTTTGTGAAGGAGCAAGATATTCGTAAAGATATGGATGGTGGGCGTAGTTTTAATAAAACTTCTGTTGGACTCACTCACTATGCGATCGATATGCATGGTTGTCGCTATCGCAACTGGGAACCATCGAAATCTCCTAGCGCTGCGCCAGCCAATGAAGATAAAGTTCGCCCTATTATTTTGCCCCTTGAGAGTTTAATTCCTCAACGCATTGATAATTTGCTGATGGGCGGTAAAGCGATCGCTGTTAGTCATATCGTCAATGGAGCAACTCGCATTCATGTGGGTGAATGGGCAGCAGGCTCAGCCGCAGGTGCAACAGCCGCATGGATTGCCCTACAGAACGATCAATCCTTAACTCCACAAGCAATTCTTGATCGCGGTCAAATTCGTGATTTACAAGGTCATTTGCGATCGCAAGGTTTATTAATCGATTGGTAAGTAGCTAGGCATAATTAATTACAAACCAAAGCCCGTAAAGTTGCGTCCCTTCGGGACGCAACTTTACGGGCTTTGGTAATTTATTTTGCACAAGCACTTAACAAAAATAAGATACCAATCCAGATTTACCAGAATCATTGGCGGCAGCTCCGCCGCCCCAATGATTCTGGTTTTATATTTGGTTCTTTCTTAAATCGCAAGTCCCTTATTTATTTATTTGCGATTTGCTAAAAATTGCGCTCAACACTTGCTTAATTGTCAACAATACTAAGCCCACTGCAATCACCGCAAAAATCATTGTGGCTCCTGTACCAATCGCCAATAACAAAGTCCGCACAAGGGTAGCCAAGCGATTAGCGAGGGTATTGGTGGTCTGCAAAGGTGCAGTCGCTAACTTATGCGCCACCATATTTGTAAAAGCGTAAAGTCCTGTTGCGAGGGTAGCAGCGATCGCAGCCCCAGTCATATTTTTAAAAGGCGATGGCGCTTCGTTGGATGGAGATGGGAGTTTAACTTCTTCAGTCATAGTTGAGGGCTTAGAAATAGCGATAATAAAAGCTAAAATTTGTGGTACATGCTATACAGATGCCACAAATTTTAGTCTTTTATAAAGAAAAGAAAAGTTTGACACTTTCAGTGCTACTACTTATCTTGAGGAGATTGTCATCTATAAACACAAAAAATTCACTTAAACAGGCAAAAAACTTAATATTTTTGACCGCAAAATGATTTAAGATATGCGCACTCAACACAAAAAATGTTAGGCTCACTGGAAACAGTGGGCTTTCTTTTATCATTGCACAAATGTTTGTGCGCTGCGACAACAAATTGCCTTGTAAGAACGAGTTTAGTACTCAATCCGAGATGTTCATCTAAAAACTTAATATTCAGCATGATAGTGCTTGTAATCAACAGCGTTATTTAAGTGTCTGGAAAACCTAAAGCCTTGTTGCTCACTCAGTCCGTGAGTGAGCAACAGGGCTTTAGGTTTTATACTCAATTGCGCCCAACTTATTAGAGATTTTTCAAGAAAGTAAGCAGGGGTAACATCTGTATAACTTATATAGCAAATTCCAGACTAGTGAGGTATAGTATAAAAGAGAAGAGAGAAAGTTTTTCAGATATAAATCAGCATGAGAGCATATTCAATAGACTTGCGAGAAAAAATAATCAAGCTTTCTGAAGAAGGCAAAATATCACAGCGAAAATT
>CALRWX020000059.1:0-25815 GCA_943371975.1 Pseudanabaena sp. UWO311
AGAGTATTTTGCGGTCTATTGGTGCAAGAAATTATCCTGATTTGCTCAATTCTCTTGAAGATGCTTTTAATAGTCTTTCTAGTTCAGATTTTCTCTCTTGGTTTACTCATTCCTGCTACTGTACCTCACTAGACTGAAATTTGCTATAAAAGTATTTCTGTTCTTATCCCAAGTAAACAAGTTATTACAGCCTTTAGAAAAAATATTTCTTCAGTATTTCAAAAAATCAAATTAAACACTAAGCGAATTGCAACCCTAACTAAAACCCGTGATTCTGTATTACCAAAACTAATGAGCGGTCAACTCCGCATTAAGGAATAGCTGTAAATAACGGCACATCATAAAGCTTAAATTTTTCATCTACCGAAATCAGCACAAAATCTTCAACTAAAGCTTGAGAAATCAATAGACGATCAAACGGGTCTTTATGATGCCAAGGCAAACTACTCACCCTTAAACAATGTACCGCCGAAATATCCAAAATCTGAAAACGATTATCTTGCAGCACTGCTAACAGATCATCAGGTTGTCGTAACTTGCCTATCGAATTTTTGATCGCTATTTCCCAGATTGATACTGCACTAACAAAACAAATATTGTTTGGATTGCCAATAACATCTCGTATATCTGCTGATAAATTTGGGTCATTTGCTAACCACCACAGCAAAACATGAGTATCTAACAAAAATCTCATAGCTCTTGTCCATAGAACATAGCGTTAATCTCCTCTGACTCATCATCAAAATCATCAGCAATCCAAACGCGCCCTTCCCAAGTCCCCGCAACCCTTGGCGGTAGAACCTCTAGCTGCTTTTCTGGATTAGCCACAGGCAAAACCTTAGCCCAAGGCACACCCTGTCTAGTTAGCGTAATTTCAACATGATTTTGAATATCTGACAATAAATCGGCTAAATTATCAGATAGGTAAGCAATATCGAAAGTTTTTGGTGACATTTGCTTATGACTCACTCAATTACAAGCATTATAAGCCAATGAAATCTAGCCTTACCGAAGATGAGATCGAACAATACCAACTTCAACTCTTGCAAAACCTCGGTTATGCGTACCATCACGGCTACGACCTCCAACCCGAAGGCAAAGACCAAGAGCGCGAAAACTTCGGTGAAATCGTTTTAAAAGACCGATTACAACAAGCCATTCATCGCCTTAACCCCACCATTCCCGCCGATGCCCTCAACCAAGCCCAACGGGAAATCTTTAATATTGCCAGTTCCGATCTACCCAACAACAACGAAATATTCCATAAATACCTCACCGAAGGCATCACCGTTGAATATCAGAAAAACGGCGAAACAAGAGGCGAACCCGTCAACCTGATCGACTGGCACAACATCGACAACAACGAATTTCTGGTAGTCAATCAATTTACCGTCATCGAAGACAACCACAACCGCCGTCCCGATCTGGTCATCTTTATCAACGGCTTGCCCCTCGTCGTCATCGAGCTAAAAAATGCTGTCGATGAAAAAGCCAACCTTCGCGCCGCCTATAACCAACTGCAAACATACAAACGCGAAATTCCTAGCCTATTTACCTACAACGCCCTGCTAGTCATTTCCGATGGACTATCCGCCCGTGCAGGTTCCCTCACCGCCGACTTTAACCGCTTTTCGGCATGGAAAACTCCCACAGATGAAAACAGCACGGTTGCTGAGCGGAGCCGAAGCAACGAATTAGAAATCTTGACCACAGGACTACTCAACAAACAAACCCTCTTAGACCTGATTCGCCACTTCACCGTATTTGAAAAAACTCGTAGCGAAGACCTCAACACAGGCATTGTCAGCATTACCACGATAAAAAAAATCGCCGCCTATCACCAATACTACGCAGTCAATAAAGCTGTCGAATCGATCGTTAAAGCATCATCTCAAACAGGCGATCGCAAGGGCGGCGTAATTTGGCATACCCAAGGAAGCGGTAAATCCCTCTCAATGGTATTTCTGGCAGGGAAACTGGTCTTAAATCAAAGCCTCAATAATCCCACAGTGGTTATGCTGACCGATCGCAATGACCTCGACGATCAACTATTCGACACCTTCGCAGGTTGTCAGCAACTCCTCAGACAAGACCCACAACAAGCAGATAACCGCGATCGAGTGCGACAACTGCTCAACACCAACTCAGGCGGGATTATCTTTACTACCGTTCAGAAATTTTCCCCTGCTGATGGTGAAACCATCTATCCACAAATTAGCGATCGCGCCAATATCATCGTCCTCGCTGATGAGGCACACCGTAGCCAGTATGGATTCACCGCCAAACAAGTTGATATCAAAGACGAAGAAGGCAACGTTACAGGCAAAGCTACCCGCTACGGATTCGCTAAATATATTCGTGATGCCCTGCCCAATGCTTGCTTTGTCGGCTTCACAGGCACACCGATCGAACAAAACGATAAAAACACACCCGCCATTTTTGGCGACTACATCGACATTTACGACATTTCCCAAGCAGTCGCCGATGGTGCAACCGTCCCCATTTATTACGAAAGCCGCCTCGTTAAAGTTGACCTCGACGAAACAGGTCGTCAACTGCTCGATGAACTAGACGAAGACCTCAGCTTTGAAGACCTCAGCACTACCCAACAAGCCAAAGCTAATCAAACTCGCATTGAAGCGATCGTCGGCTCCACCCAACGTCTCCAACAAATTGCCCAAGATATCGTTACCCACTTTGAATCGCGGCAACAGGTCAACAAAGGCAAAGCGATGATTGTCACCATGACCCGCAAAATAGCCGTAAATCTCTACGATGCGATCGTCAACCTCCGTCCCGATTGGCATAGTGACGACCTCACCACAGGCAAAATTAAAGTCGTCTTTACTGCCAGTGCCTCCGATGAAGGAAATCTTGTCAAACACCACACCAACAAAGCCAACCGTCAAACCCTAGCCCAACGACTCAAAGACCCCGAAAACTCCCTCGAACTGGTCATAGTCTGCGATATGTGGTTAACGGGCTTTGATGCTCCATGCTTGCACACCATGTATATCGACAAACCACTTAAAAGTCATAACCTGATGCAAGCAATCGCCCGCATTAATCGAGTATTTCACGAGAAAACAGGCGGCTTAATCGTGGACTATCTGGGACTCGCCGCCGAACTCAAAAAAGCTCTCGCATTCTATTCCCAGAGTGGTGGTAAAGGCGCACTAGCACTCGATCAAGATGTAGCAGTGGGGCTAATGCTTGCCAAGCTAGAAATAGTCGAGCAGATCATGGCGGACTTTGCCTATGAGCATTATTTCGATAGCACCACAGGCGAAAAACTAAATATTCTCAAAAACGCCGCCAACTATGTCGCCGATCCCACGATTAAAGATCGCTTTTTCTCTGAACTTAACGCCCTCTCTAAAGCTCATTCCCTAGCTGTCCCCCATCCCGAAGCGATCGCCGCTTCTGAGAAAATCTCATTTTTCCAAGCCATCCAAGCCAGTCTCCGCAAACTCACAGGCGAAGGTGAAGGCGGCAACCTCAGCAACCACGACATCGAAACCGCAATCCGTCAGGTCGTAGATCAGGCTCTCGTATCTGATGCAGTGATTAATATTTTTGATGAAGCAGGAATAAAAAGCCCTGATATATCAATCATCTCCGATGAATTTATGGCAGAAGTGCGGGGCATGGAGCATCAAAACCTCGCCGTTGAACTCCTGCAAAAACTGCTCAAGGATGAAATCAAGGCAAGTAGCCGTACCAATATTGTCCAAAGCCGTAAACTTGCCGACCTTCTCGACGATGCCCTGCGCCGCTATCGTAACCAAGTCATCACAGTTCCCGATGTCCTCGAAGAATTGCTAAACATGGCGAAGGAAACTAAAGCCGCCCAAGCCAGAGGTGAAGCATTAAAACTAGAACCTTACGAACTCGCCTTTTATGATGCTCTAGCCCAAAATCCAAGCGCTCAAGATGTGATGGGTGTTGATAAATTGCGCGAACTAGCGATCGTCCTATGCGATCGCATCCGTAAAAACGCTTCGATAGACTGGAATCTCAAGGAAAGTGTGAGAGCCAGAATGAAAGTTGCAGTCAAACGATTGCTCCGTCAATATGGCTATCCTCCTGATATGGAGGCTTTAGCAACGGAATTGGTTCTAGAACAAGCCAAAGTCTTTACTGAGTTTGAAGTTACAACCAATCACTAAATCCCAAGCTTGACGATGCTTTGCGCGATCGCTTAGTTCGAGGGATAGCAGAGTTAAATGTTGTTGCCGAGTGTTTGGATTAGTAGCGATCTGTTCTAGTGAAAAAACATCATGAAAAGGCGATCGCACCAAAAAGAAACTTATGCTTAACCCCTTCTAACTACAACTGAATTACCTTGGATTTTCGCGGCATATGTTCTGAGTGAATTTGTCGCTGGTCCATTAATGACATTGCCATAGGCATCAAACCTAGCACCATGACAACCACAGTTATAACTCTGACTACCGCTATCCCAACTTGTCTTACAACCCTGATGGGTACAGGTAGGATCGACTGCTGCAAGGTTTTGTGGATTATCAGGAGAGCGAACTACTGTAACAGATCCAATTTCAGTGTCCCTAACAATTTGACCCGCATTGTCAAGATCGGCGACAGTACCAAGTACCAAAAAATTAGATTGGGCTGAGACAGCATCGGCTTTTAAAAAAGAAGAACAAGCCGCGATCGCCACAGGTAGGTAACTAGCGATAGTACCAACGCCAAACAACATCAAAAATTTACGACGTTCCACAGTTAAATCTCCTTTAAATATTCATGACACTAGAGAAAATAAGTAAATATGAAGAAGCATACGATTCATATATTGACATACTGCTCCGTTTTCTAAACGGAGCAGTATGTCAACTATGCTGAGCAACCTATTAAGTTGTAGGCTATGTAATGTAGTAGACATCATATAGACAATTTCTGCCTAATCCCCCAAAAGAGGAGGCAGAAATTGTCAGCTATTATTTAGCTGACGTAATTGCACCTAAGCGATCGCCAAAAGGAAAAAATCTAACAGTTGCTTTACCGATGACATTCTCTTTTGGTAAAAATCCCCAAATATGCGAATCATTGCTGTGATTGCGATTGTCACCCATCATCCAGTAATGATCTTTGGGAACGACCACTTCACGCATGGCATATTTAGGAGCTTCCGCAATATAGGACTCATCAATGGACTGATTATTGCGATAGATTTTGCCATTTTTAACCGCAATGCGATCGCCTTCCACTCCAATCAAACGCTTAATGTAAGCCTTACTAGTATCACTTGTTGCGGGCGTAGCAGGTGGATAAAAAATTAAAATATCGCCATATTTATATTCTTGCCAACGTTGAGAAATTTTATCAACCAAAATGCGATCGCCCACTTGCAAAGTTGGCTCCATCGAGCCAGAGGGGATGAAGCGTGGCTCCACAATAAACGTGCGTAGGAAAATAGCGATCGCAAGGGCTACAGCAAAAATGCGAATTGTTTCACCATATTGTTGCCACCAAGGTTTGACGGTCACTTGCGAATCGAGCTTATTTTCTGTGGACATGAATCAATATCTATATATATTTTGAGCTAGTTACAGCGATTTGCGCTTAATTAAAATAGAGAATTTTTTGAAAGCGAGGCTTCTCCGCGCTTTCAAAAAATCCTCTATTTTAATATTTAGGAACGCTTAAATTACCAGCACGGCTATCAAAGGGCCAATAGCGAAACATAGCGCGTCCCACGAGATTTTCTTCAGGCATAAATCCCCATGCGTGGGAATCTAGACTGTTATTGCGATTATCACCCATTACCCAGTACTTGCCATTTGGCACAGTGAAAAATGGACTTGTCTTACCAGCCTGCACATTATCAGGACGGAAGCAACTGGGGCAGAGGGCATCGTCTTGAGTAGGCAAACTATAGTTGGGTCGGGCTGTAATGTATGGCTCATTTAAGGGCGCATCATTAATAAATACTTTGCCATCATGGATACTAATGCGATCGCCTGGTAAACCAATCACCCGCTTAATATAAACCTTGGTTGCATCAGGCACGACGGGAACATTTGGCGGATTGAATACCACAATTTCGCCACGTTCGGGTTTACGCCAACGAAAGGATAATTTATCGATAATTAAGCGATCATCAATTAATAAAGTTGGCTCCATAGAGCTAGAGGGAATAAAACGGGGTTCCGCCACAAAAATTCTGACACCCACTGCCAGCAAAATCGCCACTGCCACAGTCGGCAAATTATCAGCCAAGATCGTTTTGATCGAACGTTCTTGCACTGGTGGAACTTGCTTGGGATTAGAGGGAGGGGTGACTGGAGAATTATTAGTGCGATCGCTAGAATTATCAGATGACATAGAAATGCTCGCAGAATATTTACTTATCTTAAAGAGTCTTTAAGGTAAGTTTGGCGCAAAGCGCCAAACTTACTACTTTTTCAAGGCACTAGGAACTTCGATCGCGCGATCGCCCGACAGATTAAATTCTTGATGAATAAGTTTCAGAGCTTTTTCCGCTTGGTTATCGCGCACCACACAGCTAACCTTAATTTCTGATGTGGCGATCATCTCAATGTTAATATCTGCATCAGCTAAAGCGCCAAACATACGGGCGGCAATCCCTGATTGGTTGATCATGCCTGAACCCACAATACTAACTTTACTAATATCGCCATCGCAGGATACCTCACCATAACCCAGATCAGTTGCAACCTGTTTAAGCGCAGTTTCCGCTTTGGCTAGATCGGTACTTGCTACCGTAAAGGCGATTTCGTTGACATCGCGATCGGACTGAGATTGGACGATCATATCCAAACTAATATTTTGTTCGGCTAATTGCTCAAGAATTTTGGCTGCCATGCCTGGCCGATCAGGGACTTTCTGAACAGCAATTCTGGCACGATTTCGATCTAGGGCAACACCTCTCACTGGTCGGCTGTTAGTATTATTGACTGAGGAATTAGGCGAAGGTTTCTCTGTCTGCACTGTTACATCAAAGACTTTTTGGATGGCGGCGATCGCCAATTCGCCATCGGTAGCGGCAATTACACAACTAATTTTAATTTCCGAAGTTGATATCATTTGAATATTCACCTCAGCTTCAGCAAGGGCTGAAAACATTTTTGCCGCAACCCCCGGACGACCGATCATACCCACCCCAATAATGCTGATCTTGGCAACATTAGAGTCAATGGTTACTAAACTTGCACCAAGTTCTAGACTGCGCGTGACTAATTCCGCTAACTGCAATTGATCTTTGGGGATCGTAAAGGCAATGTCATTTACACCTTCAGTTTCCTGCACTGCTTGGATGATCAAATCAACATTAATGCCTTGATCTGCAAGGGGCTTAAACAATTGAGATGCGATTCCCGGACGATCAGGAATTTTGATTAGGGCAATCTTGACCTGATCATAATCAATGGAGCCTTTTTCGACAAAACGATTGACTTCTAGGGTTTTGAGATTACCCGTACCATTGCGGGGTGAAGTAATTACCGTACCAGCATCATCAAGCCAACTTGATCGCACACACATTTTCACGCCAAAGTTTCGGGCAATTTCCACCGATCGCGGATGCAAGACCTTAGCACCTAAACTGGCTAGCTCTAGCATTTCATCGCAAGTAATTTCATCTAGCATTTGTGCCTTCGGTACAATACGGGGATCAGTCGTGAGAATCCCCGGAACATCAGTATAGATTTCACAAACATCCGCCTCAATCGCCGCCGCGATCGCCACAGCCGATGTGTCAGAACCACCACGCCCTAAGGTAGTAATTTCGGTACTTGGTAAACCAGTTTTTTCGTCAATGGCTACACCTTGGAAACCAGCGATGACTACCACTTTACCTAGAGCTAAAGCCGCCTTAACATGCTCTGGCTCAACATACAAAATTCTTGCCCGAGTATGATTTGGCTCAGTGACTACGCGCACTTGTGAGCCATTCATTGCGATCGCAGGTTGTCCCACTGCTTGCAAGGCTATGCTCAGCAAAGCGATCGTGATTTGTTCGCCTGTCGCCAAGAGTAGATCGGTCTCACGCTCTTTAGCGACAATCTCTTCAAGGGTTTGATCATGGGTTGCGGATACCGATTCCGCAAGGGCAACCAGACCATCGGTGGTTTTACCCATTGCCGAAACGACGACGACGACTTGATTGCCCGCCTCAACTGTCCGCTTAATGCGATCGCGTACTGCTTTAATACGATCAGCATCGGCTACGGAGGAGCCACCATACTTTTGAACTATTAGCGCCATTCGTGGGGAAAATTTGTAAACCTGAGTGAAAAAAATTCTTGCGATGTTCTGCCCGACAACCGAAGTAAAAGCATTACAGCCTATATATCATACATTTCAACTAGCGATCGCTATGCAACGCTTTGGCGAATTAATCTTATATCCTCGGTATTATCAAAAGTTTTCTGCGATACATTGCGATCGCGGTAATAGCCAAGTATTGTTAAGATATTCAGTGAATTTGCTCTAATGGTATTATTCCAAGTAAGGAGTGAACATGTACTTAACAAGGAACTGTCTTTTATGAAAACGGGGTCTGTTTCTCCACTGGTTCTAATCATTTTGGACGGATGGGGATATAGAGAAGAAATCGAGGGCAATGCGATCATCGCAGCAAATACTCCCGTCATGGATAGTCTGTGGAGTACTTACCCCAAAACTCTTCTCCAAGCCTCTGGCAAAGATGTAGGATTACCCAAAGGTCAAATGGGCAACTCAGAAGTTGGACATTTAAATATTGGTGCGGGGCGTGTCGTCCCCCAAGAATTAGTTAGAATTTCCGATGCCGTAGATGACGGCTCATTATTGTCAAATCCTGCGTTGGTAACAGTTTGCGAAAAAGTCAAAGCAAACAATAGCAAATTGCACTTGATAGGACTTTGTTCAGATGGTGGTGTGCATTCCCATATCGATCATCTATTGGGACTAATCGATCTCGCTAAGTTGCAGGGTATTCAGGATGTTTGTATCCATGCCATTACCGATGGTCGCGATACTTTGCCTCAATCTGGCATTAACTTTATCAAGTTAATCCAAACACATATAGATAAAGCTGGTCTTGGTCGCATTGTCACCATTAGTGGTCGCTACTATGTAATGGATCGTGATAAGCGTTGGGATCGTGTGCAAAAAGCCTATGAAGTCCTGACAAACGATCAAATTACTACTGAATTTACTTCCGCAACTGAAGTCCTAGAAGCGGCTTACAAGGAAAAAATCACTGACGAATTTTTACTGCCCACACGCATTGAACATGGCGCGATCGCCGCAGGTGATGGCATAATTTGTTTTAATTTTCGCCCTGATCGCTCTCGCGAAATCACGCAAGCTATTGTTGACAAAAACTTTACTGGCTTTGAACGTGAACTAATAGAGCCACTAGCCTATGCCACGTTTACTCAATACGACAGTTCTCTACCAGTGCCTATCGCCTTCGCGCCGCAGACCTTGAATAATCTACTGGGGCCTGTGGTGGCAAGTCATGGACTAAAGCAATTACGCCTAGCCGAGACCGAAAAGTATGCCCATGTAACCTACTTCTTTGACGGTGGGATGGAAGAAGCCAGTGAAGGTGACGATCGCGTGTTGGTCAATAGTCCAAGGGTATCCACCTATGACAAAGAGCCAGCAATGTCGGCAACCGAAGTGACAAGGATTGCTTCTGAGGCGATCGCCAAAGGTATTTATTCCATGATCGTGATTAACTATGCTAATCCTGACATGGTAGGGCATACGGGTAATTTTGACGCAACCGTCAAAGCATTGCAACATGTTGATAAATCCTTAGGCAATTTATTAGCCAGTATCGCCAATGCTGGCGGTACAGCTCTAATTACTGCGGATCATGGAAACGCTGAGTATATGTGGGATGACGATGGCAATGCTTGGACCGCCCACTCTAGCAACCCTGTACCATTTATTTTAGTAGAAGGTGAGGGTGTAAAGATTTACGGTCATGGTGCGGATGTCAAACTCAGACCTACAGGTGGTCGCCTCGCAGATATCGCACCAACAATTTTAGAAATCCTGCAAATTCCACAACCCGCAGAAATGACGGGCTTATCTTTGCTTGAGCCTGTAGCCTATGACATCAAGCCCCTAAAAACACCAGTTAAAATTGGTAAATAAGAAATCAATGTTCAGTAGCGGAGCTTTGCCCCACTACTAAACATTGATTAAAAAACGCTATACATTAGTTTTTAGATTAAAAATGCACAATATAAAAGGGTACTTAGCTAATTACCCTTTATGTTTTTTGATCAAGAGATTATAAGAATGTCAAAACTTACAAGACGCGAGTTTATCGCCGTCAGTACCTTAACGGCTGGCTTTGCGATCGCTGTGCAACCGATTTCTGCAAAAACTATCACCACCGATAGCAAAGGTTTAATCGCAGGGGAAGTGCAAATTCCTGTCAGCGATGGCACAATTCCCGCATACCGAGCGCAGCCAACAAAGGGTGAAAATTTTCCTGTAATTTTAGTGATTCAAGAAATCTTTGGCGTTCATGCTCATATTCAAGATGTATGCCGCCGCTTGGCTAAGTTAGGATATCTCGCGATCGCCCCTGAATTGTTTTATCGCCAAGGTGATGTGTCGAAGCTAACGGATATTGCTCAAATTCGTCCGATTGTGAGCAAGGTGCCTGACGCGCAAGTATTAGCTGACCTTGACGCAACAGTCGATTGGGCTGCCAAAACAGCAAAGGGAAATCTTCAAAAAATAGGGATTACCGGTTTCTGTTGGGGCGGTCGAATTACATGGCTCTACGCAGCACATAATCCTAACGTTAAAGCAGGTGTAGCTTGGTATGGCAGACTTGTGGGCGAATCGACAGAACTCACGCCCAAGCATCCTGTTGATATCGCTCAGATTTTGCGCGTACCAGTGCTAGGACTTTACGGCGGCAAGGATACTGGCATTCTCCAAGATACGGTTGAGCAAATGCGCGATCGCCTCAAAGGTTGCACTACTGATTCGGAGATCGTGGTTTATGCCGAGGCTCCTCACGCCTTCCATGCTGATTACCGACCTTCCTATCGGCAAAAAGAAGCTGAAGATGGATGGAAACAATTGCAAGCTTGGTTTAAGAAAAACGGAGTTGCCTAAAAAAATCGCGGCGCTTCACGCCGCAATTTTTTATTGTTCAAGATTTACGCGATCGCAAAACCTGTAGACTTCCACCTGCATAAAGTTGACAAGATTCAACCCCAAACCCAGATTTGATTAAAAGTTGCGGAAGATCAGTTTTAAGTAACTGCCATGCGGTTTCTGTTTCAAATAGCCACAAAAAAGTTGATATTGGTAGCCAGAACAAAGGATTTGTCGGATGATGGAAATCAACGATGATGAATTGCCCCTCTGGGGTCAAAATGCGATGGACTTCTTGAATGATTTGCTGTAATTGCTCTGATTCCATCTCATGCATTGCTGTATTGGTAATAACCAAATCAAAACTGCGATCACTAAAGGGCATTTTTTCAGCAAAGGCTTCTACATATTCAGCCTGTGGTACATTCTTTTTAGCGCGTTGAATAGCGATCGGTGAAGCATCCAGCCCTGTGACATTAGTGAAATGTTTGACTAATTCCTGAGTAGCCTGCCCCGCACCACAACAGAGATCCAGAGCTTTGGCTTCTGGATTAATTGGCAAATTCTTTAAGAATAGTTGTCTAAACTTTTTCTCACCCCCAACGCTAAGGGCGGCTAGAGCAGATACAGTGTCATAAAAACATTGATAGCGATAACTCCAGTCCCGTAAAATTGTCGCCATTTCGTGAATATCCTCAAATTTACCATTTGGTATTACTGCACAAATACTAAGCTTTATTTATCCATTTTAAAAGTTGATCAGAAAGATTGCATCGCTTTCTAGTAATGCTATCAATACAGACATGGGTAGTTAGCGCATTAGCGATCGCCTTTTTATCTTGCTCTTCTCTATCAAAATAAATGTGATAAGCAATCTGAAATTCTGTAGGGTTTAGTAGATTTGGCTCTAGGGAAATGGCAATGCGATCGCCACAAAACATAGGTTTATAAAAATCAATACTTGCCTTGGTAATTGGCACTGCGATCGCTACTCCTCGAAAAAAAGACTGAAGATCAATGCCTGATGTGGCAATTGAAGCTTCATAGGCTTCATGACAAAGTGATAATCCATTAGCAAAATAGACAACTCCTGCCGCGTCAGTATCGCTAAAACGAATTGTGCGACTATAAACAAAAAACTGATTCATGACTCTTCTATAAATTGGATTTAAAACCCTTTCTTGAGGGTGTCAATCACCGCAGTATGAAGTTTGAGATCATTTTGGACTTGTTCATAAATTGCGCGATCGCTGCCTTTCAGTCCAATCACACCATAAAGACTGACATTGCCAACTCGCCCTTTCAGGGCATGACTTCCAAAATCAACCACATCTATTTCATCTTTAACAATCTCGTAAAGAGCTCCCGTAATCACAATGTCAGTTCCCAAATCCTTAGTCATGCCTTCAACACGACTCGCCACATTCACCGTATCCCCGATCACCGCATACTCAAGCCGGCGCGAGGAGCCAATATTACCAACGGTAACTTCACCATAGTTAATCCCAATCCCATTGGAGAAAGGGATTTTATCATCAGCTTGCCAAACTTTACGGAGTTCAATTAATGCTGCTCGCATATTCAAAGCTGCATTGATCGCATTCATAGCATCGGCTTTCTCCCCTCGTGAAACTGGCGAACCAAATTCCGCCATAATCGCATCACCAATGAATTTGTCAATCGTACCTTGATATTCCAAAATTGCATCTACCATACCGCCAAGATAGCTATTCAACTGTTGAATTAGCAATTTTGCGGGGAGACGACTAGAGAGGGTAGTAAAGCCACGAATATCAGAAAAGAGGACTGCAGCTTTGATCGTGCGTCCTTCAAGAAGATCGCGAAAATTTTTGGGTTGATTGACTATCTCTTCCACAATCGGTGCAGCAACATAACGTTCTAGGGTGCGTCGCAATAGAATTTTATCAATCTGGGCAGCAATGGAACCTGTGGTTAAGAGGGCAATGCCATTTAAACCAACAGCGATCGCAGGAATTGCCACAGGTAAAATTGTGCTGGCATAGATAAAACTGACATAGCCAACCCCAAACCAAGCGATCGCAATACCAAAAGTCGTTAAGATCTGAATGCTTGGGCGTTTAATCAAACAAAGAGTCCCACCCGAAATTCCTACCAGAAAAAATATAAATAGAGATTGCTGCAAAGGAGTGGTCAATAATTCCACCATGCTTCTGCCCTGCATGAGCGTAGCGATCGCATTAGCATGGATTTCGATTCCCGCCATTCTTCCCATCGCCGAGTTCTGAATATCTTGTTTTGATGCAGCAGTTGCACCAATCAAGACAATTTTATCCTTAAAGAATTTGCCCCCTTTAAGTTGTTCACTATTCCAGTTTTCAGGATCAACAACATAATAAAAAGGAATTTGCTGTTGAGCATTTGCCCATGTATCAGATCCACCAAAGAAGTAAATTCCATCGCCTTTTGGTTTGGGATAACTAACCTTAGCAACTTTCAAAATCGCATCCGCAAAAGTAGGAACTATGGGCAAACCACTATCTGGTGAAACTTGTACTCCTAAACGATGAATATTGCTAGTTAGCTCAGGTCGGAAATTAATCAGCCCTAAAGTATTCGGTTTAATTTGAAAAATTGATTCAGGAGACGCAAGTTGTAAAATGTTTGCCTCACCGATTTGGGTAAATTCATAGCTAGCCGCAAACACGGCTCGATCGCCATATTTTGTGATCGCCTTTTGAAACTTATCGTCATCATCAGCACCATGATCCCCCGGAGTGACAAACAAAATATCGAAGGCAACGGCTTTAGCCCCCGCTTTTATTAATTGCTCTAGCACTTGGGCATAGACTACCCGCTTCCAAGTCGTTGTCCGAAATGGTTCTAAAAAGGGACGAGTTTTGGGATCATAAAATTCGCCTTGACGCAACGACAGGTCATCGATCGCTAAAATCACAATATCTTTGGGAGGGGCAATCGTACCACGCCAATTAAAAAAGGTAGATTGAGTTTGACGCTCAAGGGTCTGAACTTCATTAAGTTTTAACCCTGTGGCGATCGCACTCAAGCTAGCGATCGCCACAATCATTCCATAGCCAATAAATTTGGGACTAGACAAAGCTTTAAATCGCTGCTTTAAATTGGCTATTAGCATGAGTCTCTCTCCCAGAAAATTGATTCTAATATATCGTTTTCTATACCATAGCTATAGGTCTAAAAGTAAAAGAAGTGAAATTTAGGATTTAAATAATGATAGGACTTACGTAAGACTAACGAATTTACTAGATTTTAGGTAGATGTAGCGCGTGCTTCGCACGCGCTACATCTACCCGATGCGTAAGTCCTAAATGATTTAAATAATATTTCTAACTTGCAAATTTTAAAGTTAGATTGGTATTGATTCAAAAGTTTTGGTTTCGGATGGGCGGCGCTATACGCCGTCCATCCGAAACCAAAACTCAACATTTAAAAATATTAGGCAGATTAGGCAGCATGTCCCATCCTCTTTATCTCACAAAATCCGATCTTAAAACTGCTCGCAGTTGCTCCACCAAACTGTATTACAAAAAGTTGGGCTACCCAACGGTCAATCGCGTAGATGCCTATACCAGAATCTTAGCAGATGGGAACTTTATCATTAGTAAGATTGCTCACCTTCTCTATCCCGAAGGAATTTATATTTCTGCCCATGTTAATTCTGAAGAAAGTATTGTCAAGGCTGCCCAAGAAACCATTGATTATTTAAAACAAGAAAACGTAGTTCTCTTTGAACCTGTTCTCTATTCAGCCCATAAACTCGCCCGTGCCGATATTCTTGTTAAACAGGGCGATCGCATTGAAGTTATTGAAATTAGGGCAAAAGGATTCGATAGTAATGTCCATGAAGATTTAATCAAGTATCGTAATCTTTCTCTTTTTCGGAATAAACGAACTGGTAAAGTTGGCGGTGAATGGAAATATATCATTGAAGATGTCGCTTACCAAGTGGGGATTTTGCAGGAAATGCTAAGGGCATCTTTACCTGATCTTCAAGAGGATATTTCCACCTATTTACTTGTTCCTGACAAAGCTAAAACCACGCAAATAGATCGCCTTACCTCCTATTTCCAAATTCAGCGTTTAGATACTCATCGCAACTCTTTTTCCAAATTCAATGGCATTAAAGTTGATTTTACAGGCGATCTTCAAGAAATTTATAACGATCAATTTCTCACCAAAGTGAGTATTGCAACGGAAGTATCCGAACTCATCGCACCGACAATCGCCTCAGCCCAAAAGCACATTAATTACTTAATTAATAAATCCCCAGAAATCTTTGCTCCCATTAGCAAAAGTTGTAAAGACTGTGAATACCGAGCTAGCGATCGCGATCCTCGTGATGGCTTTAAGGAATGTTGGGGCGATCTCGCTGAAGAAAAATTCCACATATTAGACCTCTATCAAATGGGTAGAATTGGCGGCAATGAAACGCCTCTAGTCAATGAACTGATCCAGCAAAAAAAAGTGAGTATGTTTGATGTTCCGTTAGAAGAACTGAGTGACTATACCTACAGCTATCGACAATTAGTACAGATCGAATATACGCAAAAGAACAAAGAATGGATATCTGAGCATCTTCCTTCAATCATCAAACAGATTGAATATCCAATTCATTTTATTGATTTTGAAACTTCGCGTATGGCAATTCCCTATCGCTCAGGAATGCGAACCTATGAACAAGTTGCTTTTCAATGGAGTTGCCACACAATCTCAGCTCCAAATGAAGTTCCCGTTCAAACAGAATGGCTCGATCTCGATAGTATTTTTCCAAATTTCCAATTTGCCGAATCCCTGATGGAATGCCTAGGCGATCGCGGTACAATTTTGACATGGGCAACCCACGAAAATAGCGTCTTGCGTGATATTTATTATCAAATGCAAACCTATGACTATCAAAATCCACAGCTACAAACATGGCTTGCCAATACTGCCAAACTCGGCAATAAAGGCAAGTCTCATTTAGTAGATATGAATGACCTAACGCTCAAGCATTATTTCCATCCCTTAATGAAAGGAAGAACTTCTCTAAAATACGTTTTGCCTGCGGTTTGGAAAACTAATTCCTATTTGCATGAAATCCCTTATTTTCAAGAATATTATCGCCAAGTTGATGGTAAAACTCTGAATCCTTATGATGCTTTGCCACAGTCACAAATCGGCGATCGCATACAGGTTATAAATGAAGGCGCAGGAGCCATGTTAGCCTATCAAGATTTGATGTATGGAGAACTGCGAGATTTAAGTCTTACCAATCCAGAGCTTCAATCATTACGCTCACAATGGAAAGATCTACTTTATCAATATTGTCGCCTTGATACAATGGCAATGGTGATCATCTGGACTCATTGGCAAAATTTGTGTCATCAATCCAAATAAAAAAAGGCTTCGCTTTGCGAAGCCTTTTTGGTTTAAGTCGCTTGTGCCAAACCCTATGCGGGCGATACAAGCTCTGCTTTTGCTGAGATACTTAGTCGTTGCGCTTGAATGAATCTAGCCATTCACGCAATTGTTGAGATGCAATATCTTTACCACCAAGCCCAAAAGCCACAGCGATCGCTACGGCAATTGCACCAGTTAATAAACCAAATGCTAGATCAACAATATTACTGGCAATGCCTATTTGCTTGAGAGCCATCGCTGTAATCAGAGCAACAATAGAAATTCTTGCC
The DNA here is from genome assembly GCA_943371975.1 of Pseudanabaena sp. UWO311. Lineage (GTDB taxonomy): Bacteria > Cyanobacteriota > Cyanobacteriia > Pseudanabaenales > Pseudanabaenaceae > Pseudanabaena. The sequence continues at coordinate 16,785 of CALRWX020000059.1, forward strand.
GCATGACCAAGAATTCTTGCTTGTCTGCCACCAGTACTAGTAATTAAATTAAAGGCAAGATTAGCAAGGTATAAACCGATCGCAAACACAACCACACCACTTAGCACTTGTCCCGCTAATAGCAATACGCCAAAGACAATGCGAGTCAGAGCATTAATTTGTAAAACATCAGTAGCTGTAGCGATCGCCACCAAAATAATCGCTAGAAAAACGATGACCCCAACAATTTGTGAAGGAGTTTGGGATGGAAGCGAAGGGATCGAGCTATTATTTTCAGTGTCTTCGCTAGGAGAACTGTCAGTTAGCTGAGTTGCAGTAATCGCAGGAAATCCCAGCCATTGCAAAATATTATTAAAGCCCAAGCCCGTGAGAATACTAGAAACAATGTCTCTAGTAAATTGACCGAGGAAATAGGCAACCGTAAGCAATGCACTAGCTACAAAAATCTGAGGTAGAAAACGCAATACTTGATCAAGCATTGCTGTAGCTGGGCGTGAGATTGCACTTACCTCTAGGGCATCTAAAGTAGATATGGCTGTGGGAATGAGAATCAAGACATAAATAAAGTTCCCAACTACCTGAGAAAGGGTATATTCAGGTTGAATACCAGTCCAACGTTGCAGGAATCGATCTGCACCACTGGTCGCCAAAAGATTGGTCACAATACGCTTTACTGCTTGAGCAATTAACCAACCAATGCCGCCAATTATTAACGCTTTCAGGATTTTGGGTAGAGCGCTAAGAATTTGATTAACGAGATTTTGTAAAGGCTGAAGTGCTTGAACTAAACCTAAAGTATCAAGGACTAAAGGTAAAAACAGCAACAAAATCAACCAATACAAAGCTAAAGATAAAGTCTCGCTGAGAGGTATTTCCTGCGTATTTGAGTCACCAACATTCTCATTGACTTTCGCGTCAATCTGAGATGATCGCAAAAAGCGTCCAACGATCGCTTTGCTGATTGTGGCTAAGACCCATGCAAGACCCGCTAGAATTGCTGCCCCGCCAAGTTTTGGTAAAAATGTGGCGATTTGCCCTAATAAACTATTAAGCGGTGTAGCGACTGCATCTAATTTTAGGAACTGAAAAAAGCCTACTAACGTAAATAGAATAATAATCCAGAAGACTATAGCACCCACCCATTTCTCAATAGGTAAATTACTACTTCGAGAACCTGTTAGCCAATTTGCCAACTTATTATCAAGCTCGGTACGCTTCAATAGATTTTCAGCCACGGAAGAGGAAACTATAGCAATTACCCATCCACCAACGAAAATCGTGATCGCTATGACAAGTTGAAATACCAATCCGTCAGGCTTAAGTAAATCTTCAACTGCAAAACTTTTTGCTGTTGAGATTTGAGCTAAAACCAAAGAAGTGAAAGTGTGCATACTGCACCTCAAGGGAAAGGAATAAAGATCATGATGATCCTTATAACCCTATCTTAAAATGTAGTTAAAAATGAAATAGCTAACAATAATTAAGATTTGTATTGTAATAATATAAAAAATCTAAAATCTATAAAATATAAGTATTAAGGGTTATCAATTTTAAGCTTTTATATTTATCACTACAACGTTTGCCAAACTTTTAACTAAACTCATGTTTAAGTCATTGCAATGAAGAAAATTCGATTTTAGAACGCTATTTATGTCAGTCTTTTGTTGGTTCTGATTTCTCAATTCATTGTCGAGAGGCTCGCTCTCATTGCAACAGAATCTCTTTTTGTAGCCCCCGTTTTAGACGATCGCCAAGAGCGATAAACAACGAGAAGCCCTTACAACAATCCCAAAAAATCTCTTTGCGGCTGATGCTTTAAACTTTTCACCAAATCTCCTCAATAAGCTTGCACCATCGCGTTGGAATCATTGGGGAACTTCACCGCAAATCAGTTCTCTCGACTATCCCATTCAAGATCGGATTTTGTCATTACAAACTTTTGTCTTAAGTGACTGGCGTTACATCGCTGCAAAATACAGGCTCAATAAACTGATCAACAAGGGGGCTTAAGCACCTTGTCTGTAAATCATGGATTAGAATCAAGGGATTATTAAGTAGTTAGGCACAATTACATATAAAGCCATAAAAGCTGTAGCGCAGACGCTGCGTCTGCGCTACAGCTTTCGGATCTAGTTTTTAATTATGTTCGACTCCTTTTTAAATTATATAAAATTATATAAATATGAACTTTATGACTAGCAAACAGTGGCGATCGCTTGCCAATATATTTTTTGTCTGCCTAATTAGCCTTGGCATAACCTTCACCAATACGCTTATTCCCACTGTGTCCGCAGCAAATGAGCCTTCAACAAATCAGATCATTGATCGCTTTGAGGCGATTAAAAATAAGATGGCAAAACTAAGATTTTGTTATAACGAAAGCTGCTTTTATCGCAATGTTTCCAGCAAAATTATTCCTCCCTCAGATAAAAATCCCCATTACACTGCTGAAATTTCTGCCGCAGTAGAGCGCCCCTCTGCCAGTCCCGATTTGGCAGACTATCACTTTGTCTATGCCGATGATTGCTGGAAACTAGTCAAAGGTGAAGAATTTACTGATGTGGCTGACTATGTATTTATCGGCGATCGCTACGAAATTTATAGCGTTCATAATAGTCATACCCTAAGCGGTAACTTGGACAAAGCGAAAGAAGATGGTGGAATCAAGTCTGGTTATCTACCTCTTTATTACGAAGTTTTAGATCATGGAAATGAGCGATTTCAATAAACAAAAGTAGAGGTAATCTGCTCTGCAGATTACCTCTACTTTTGTTTATGTTTCAGGAACAAGTTATCCCCAAATACAGTCCCTATGTTAATTGTCAAAACCGGGACTTTGGCAATTATTGAATAATTAAAAGATAAACTAATTGTTAAAGCCTAAAAATAATACTGAGGTTCAAGATGGTTACAAAGCCAATCGTTAATCATCTGCTTTTAGGAATTGCCGTTGGCGCGATCGCCCCAATTTCGATAGCGAATTCCGCAGCGATCGCCGAAGAGGACATCAATATCCCCCAGCAACTAGTTGAGCCAAGTCTTTGGTGGAAATCACAGCGACTCGAAACAGGATGGGTGGAAAAAATCAAACTTGATCCCAATACCAGACAGGCGATCGTCACTATTAATACGGCTAGATGGTCTGCCTCTGATTATTTAACAAGGTTTAGCTTTCTCTTTAAATTAGGCACTGAAGCCCAAAAACAAAATTTTAATGTAGCCCTACATAATCGCCGCGATCAGAAACTAGCGGAGTACAGCACCGAAGAAGAACGTTGGCGCATTGATCCCACCTCCCTAGGCGCAGAGCCATTTCGCATTAATGCACCAACACTTTACCAGCAGCAATTTTAGGCTAAATTAATTCCAAAGATGGCATTAAGGCGATTGCGTACCCATGACAGAGCCGTATATTGTGATTTTTGTAATTCTTCTTCGTTCAGCAAACCAAGACTGATGAGAATCTGCTTGCGTTCAGCTAATTTTAAAGCGATTTGCTCTCCTAACTCTTTATATTTGCTAAGGAGCTTTGCTAGTTGCTGACGCTCCACGATAAAAAGGACTGTATCAAACGTCTCAGAGCGTACACTTGCAATCCGAGGTGTCCCAGTTAACAAAGAAATCTCACCAAAAAAATCGCCCTGCCCCAGAGTAGTAATCGCCTGCTTATTACGTTCTGAAGAAATTTCTACGGAACCAGATAGAATAATATAGAACTCTTCACCAGGTTCATTTTCTTTGCAGATTATTTCATTCATCCCAAAATGCTTACGATATCCACTTGAGATCAAAGCAAATAGTTCTACTTCAGTACATCTTTCAAAATAAGATGTTTGGCGTAACAAATCCCGTAAATTTTGAGAATTTGTGTTAATAGATATAGATATATCTGAATTAGAAGAAGTTAAGGTTTCATTTTTTTTTGGCTTTTGCTGTAATTCCAAATCGAATAAATGATGTATTGATTTCGATACTTCAGGATCACTAAATGATAATTCTCTTGCTGTTATGGCCATTTTAATCCCTTTCTCTTTAATCGCATAGGCAATCCGAAAGTTCAGAGAGCTACGAATCGGACTGTTGTCACTAGCAGAATCAATCCAAACAAGTAATTCCAAATTATAAGAACCCTCAAGGTTTATTAACTGCACCTCAGGAGTCGGGGTAGATAAAACACGTGGCTCATGGCGGGCTGCGGTGAGCAATGACTCAGTTAAAAGCAATAAATCGGTGTCATAAGCCACGCTAATAGGAATATGGATACGGCAAGTATGATCTTTATAACTCCAATTGAGCGTATCATTTTCGATTAATCGGTGATTGGGAACAACCACAAACACATCATCATTAGTCCGTACAATTGTGGATCGGATGGAAATTTTTTCAATTGTGCCTTTAAGTTTGCCTATCTCGATATAGTCGCCAACCTTGAGGGTTTGCTCAAAGAGTAGTACTACTCCACTGATAAAATTAGTAGCTAGATTTTGTAAGCCAAAGCCAACTCCAATCCCAACTACCCCCGCAATTACTGCTAACGAACTAAGATTAATCCCAGCCGTTTGCAAGATGATAATACTGCTGATCGTAGCCAAGCTATATTTGATAGATGCAGTAATTGCTTCCTGTGGTCCCCGATTAACACGAAGTTTGATTAGAAGCGATCGCCGCACAGTTTCACTAATTAGCTTTGACATAAACAAAGTCAAAATAATTAATCCTAGTAAAATAGCGATCGAGGCGATCGAAAACTTAGTTCCAGTAATATCTAAAATTTGCGCTGTCAAGATTTGACGCAATTTTTCTAGAAGAACATCCATCGCACTTCCCAAATTATCTCTAAAATCTTTTTTTACAGTTTGTAAGAATAAGTACCATAGGCTCTTACAAAATATTAATGTTGATTAAATTGACTATTAATATTTTAAATACTTATGGCTTCTACGGTACTAGTACCACGACTATCTAAAGCCACAGCTATGTTTACGGTGATTGCTAATGCAGTCTTAGCGATCGCACTTGAGGCATTTAGTTTTGTCATTCTTTCACTGCAACCATCTTGACTATGATCTCTAGAGCCTATGTAAACCCTTTTAAGGGTCAGATTTTAATACAAGAGAACGCGATTGTAACATTAAAACTACAAGAAATAGTCATTTCATGGCACAAATAAAAGTCAACAAAAGGGCGCTTTGCATCGCCCTTTTATTGATTTTTATTAATTCTTAGGTTTTGTCACAGGTGCAGGTATTTCAGGTTGTACTGGCTGAGGCGGTGGCTCTAGCGGCACTGGTTGCTGCGGTGCTGGCTCTACAGTTTTGGGATCAGGTTTAGTAATGATCGGTGGTGTTTGAGTATTGTTTGGAGGAGGAGAGGTCGGTGCAGTTGTTGTAGTGGGCGAAGGTTCAGCAGATGGTTTTGTATTGGTGAGAGGTTCAGAGGTTTTTGCAGCTTTTGGATCTTGTTTCCGATCAGTTTCCTCACGGCGATCGCGCTCATTATTAGCAGAACCTGAAGTATAAGTAACTTTAGACTTAGCTTCACTAGGTTTGTTAGGCAAATCAGCGCGACGGAACTGAATCTTATTTGCTTCCTTGACCGTTGCTGTCACACCAAATTCAGAGGTAATTTGCGGCAGGCTGGCTAGCTGTGCGCTAAATCCGAAAATTAACACATTACTGGCAATACGTTTATCAATACTTTCTTTATCAATGCGTTTAGGTGTAGTCGCCTTGCCATCCGCTTTAATTCTGATTTCTTCACCCTTAGCTATAGTCACAATCTGAGAAGTACTTTTTAGTAAAACTGTAACATTGCCATCGAGTGCAATTACCCGACTATCTTCCGCTGCTTTTGCGGGGATCTCTAAATACAATGTTCCATCATTGCTGAAAACCTCGCCAAAGGGAGTTTGGATTTGAGCAGGTGATTTGGCATCTTTGGCAGCCCATGCCACTAAAAGCCCAGAATTAATTTCTACTTGATTTTGTGGTTTAAGCGTTAGGCTAGTGCTACCCCCAATACGAATAATTGCCCCACTTCGCAAAGTTATTTGAGCATTGGAGGAGTCTTCAGTACTAACACTTTCATTGACTTTGAGAGGAACGCCAACGGTTGCGGGTCTTGTAGACGTTGAGTTTATGTATTTAACCCGCACTGGATAGCTACGAATTTCGCTGATTTCAGCGATCACTTCTGTCGGTAACACCTCTGAGCTAAAAGGTTTAGAGGGTTGATTGATCGTACAACTAGGCAGAGTTGCGGCTGTTAGAAATAAGACCAGAAGCGGCCCATAATTTCCACAAAATCGCCTAGAGGTTTTAAGTAACTGCCAACGCTGCATCGTAAATTTTTTGTAGAGTCTACAAAGCCAGTTTTTTTCGCTATACTAGGAAGTCTGGTTAAAACCGTAAATCCTAATGTATCTATATTAGGTCTAACATTGTTGTTTGACCATAGTTAGCAGCAATTCTCATTATTATCTATGAGGGAGTGCGCCGAAGGCGCATTCCCTCATAGATAATAATCCATCTTTATAAACGAGCAAGAGTCAAAAGCACATGGCAAAAAATAATTTGCAGGTCATGCTGACCAAAAATGTTACAAAATTAGGTAAACTCGGCGATTTAGTAGCTGTAAAGCCTGGTTACGCCCAAAACTTCCTATTGCCTCAAGGTTTGGCAATTCGCGCCACCACAGGTGTAGTTAAAGAGGTAGAAAGACGTAAAGAAGTTGAGCGTCAACGTTTAATCGCCATTCGTCAAGAGGCTGAAAGTCGTAAGGTAGCGTTATCAACCATTGGTGGCTTTATTATCAAGAAAAAAGTTGGCGAAGGTAATGCAATTTTCGGTACTGTGACCGATCGCGAAGTAGCTCAATTGATTACTGCTAAATCTCTACTAGAAATCGATCACCGCGACATCACAATTCCTGAAATTAATCAGACAGGTAATTACGATGTATCGATTAAGCTTCATGCTGAAGTCACGGCAATCATTAAAATTCAAGTTATTGCGGAATAATCACATAAAAAAAGCGGCGCGTTGCGCCGCTTTTTTTATGACAAATTTATGCCAAAGCATCGCGTAACATCGCTAATTTTTTAGGTGAAAGGCGGTAATAGATCCAAGTCCCTCTTCTTTCTTTAGTTAGTAAATTCGCTTCATGTAAAACTCTGAGATGATGGCTGACCGTTGGCTGCGCTAATCCTAAAGTTTCCACCAATTCGCAAGCGCAAACTTCTTGAGTTGGCTGAGCAGCAACTAGGCTCAAGATTTGTAAACGTGCAGGTTCCCCCAATACTCGAAAGATAGCTGCTAAATAGTTGGCATTATCAGGTGTCAGACGACCTTTGAGCAGAGGTGGACAACAGGTAGTAATGGATTGATTAGGCTTCATAAAACCTATATTGCCACGGACTATGTCTCTATGCCAGAATATTGATTATTATAAATATAGATAAAAATCAATATTATTAGTGATCTGATGGTACAAGTAAAGCCAATTAAACGACTCTCTATACTCGATCGCTTTTTGACGGTCTGGATTTTTCTGGCAATGGCGATCGGTGTGACCATCGGCGTACTTTTTCCTACGGTTGATCGGGTGATTAACCAGTTTCAAGTTGGCACTACCAATATTGCGATCGCGATCGGCTTAATTTTGATGATGTATCCACCCTTCGCCAAGGTGCGTTACGAAGAATTAGGCGATGTGTTTCGCAATGGCAAAATCCTAGCACTAGCACTATTTCAGAGTTGGATCGTTGCGCCGAGTTTTATGTTTATTTTGGCGATCGCCTTTTTTCGAGACTCGCCCGAATATATGGTGGGCTTGATGTTAATTGGGATTGCGCCCTGTATTGCGATGGTAGTGGTATGGAGCGATCTTGCTAAAGGTAATTCCGAATATACGGCGGGATTGGTTGCGTTTAATAGCATTTTTCAAGTGCTTTTTTATAGTTTTTATGCTTGGTTTTTCATTACGGTATTACCGCCGTTATTTGGTTTAAAAAGTACTGTGGTGAATGTAAGTATCATCGAGATTGGACAAACTGTTTCTATCTATCTCGGTATTCCCTTTATCGCAGGATTCTTAACTCGCTTTTTCCTGAGCAAAATTAAAGGGAAAAACTGGTATCAGAATGTATTCATTCCCAAAATTAGCCCAATAACGCTAATTTCACTGCTGTTTACGATTGTGGTGATGTTTAGTCTTAAGGGAAGCTTGATGTTAAAAATCCCTTTAGATGTTGTCAAAATTTCGATTCCATTATTGATTTACTTCGTTGTGATGTTTGTAATCAGCTTTTATTTTGCTTGGCTCATCAAGGCGGATTACGACAAAGCTGCGAGTGTTGCTTTTACAGCAGCAAGTAACAATTTTGAATTAGCGATCGCTGTAGCAGTGGGTGTATTTGGCATTAATTCGGGTGCAGCTTTTGTGGCGGTCATTGGTCCTCTAATTGAGGTTCCTGTTTTAATTAGCCTTGTCAATCTATCTTTTTGGTTCAAGCGACATTACTTTGATAGAGCAGAATGTTTGCGTCAATAATCAATATCATCATGATTCTTGATTGACAAATGCTTTTACTAGTGCATCTTCTGTCATGCCAGTTTCTAATAGAGCTTTCTCAACTGCGCGATCGAGAGAATCTATGGCGCTAGTATCAATATTGTTTCGGGTAACTCTTTGGGCTTCGGTGATTTCTTGACCTAGCAATTTCCATAGTTTCATTTTATGTTCTACATTGAGGGTGGTGACGGCTTCGGCTAGTAGTTCAAAGGGGATGTTAATTTGGGCGGTAGCTGTTGTCATAATGTTTCTACTTACTATGTAAGTTTTCTTTAGACCGATTGATTATGATTTTACTCGACATTTTTGGGTCGCTCATGGGGGTAAATAGGTGAAATGGTAAAACAGGAAAAAAGTTTTGACGCAACAACAGACATAAACATGATCAAGTTTCCCTTAACTGAACTGTTAGATGATCAAGCCTGTTATGAATGGCTGATGAAAGTGCTACACCCGCAGG
>CALRWX020000060.1:0-25539 GCA_943371975.1 Pseudanabaena sp. UWO311
TAAGTTGTGTTGCGGCTTTGCCGCAACACAACTTATGCCTTCTTTATTATTTAAAGTTAAGCCAATATTCCTATGTGCGAACCTAATTAATGGGATTTAACTAAATTTCAAGGTGTAAATGTAATTTTGGCATTATTATTAACTTTGGCATTAGGTAGCTACGCTTTGTTGCTACTGGTAACATCAGTTAAGTCAACAGTAGACACATGTTCATCCTGAAGCGCCAAGACGTTGAAATCGTCAACGTCCAAAATCCACAAAACAAAGATCAACAAATACCGATTTTGCAGTATCAGAGTCAAACATTTCGGTTGTTTAACGTGTTTGGCGATAACCGAGATGAAGCTTTAGCGCTTTGGCGTAACCTAACCGACAACCAAGGCAAAGCATGCGTATTATTAGAGGAACCTCAACGTTTCAGCGTCTGGGTCAGTGTAAAACTTGACAAACCTCATAGAGTACATACTGAAAGTTCTTCTGCGGGTACTCATCTTGTTCAGGGTTGTTTACTGATCTTGCAAGCCATATATCTTGAAGTGGAAGATCTACTTGGTGTAAGACAAGCAGGTTCATTTAAACAAGACCTACTCAAGTTTATGCAACGTGGTAAGTTTGCTCAAAGTGATTCGATCAGTATGTTGGAAGCAGTTTTGTCAATTAATCCACTTAATAGTGTGCAAATTCCCAATTGGGATGAAGACAAATTGCAGCTTCTGCTAGGTGAACTACATCGACTTGCATTTTCCTATTTTGGTAATGATAGTTTTGTCGATAGTGCGATTGAGGCTTTGAGGGAACTGCCAGAATCAGTTTCCGTAACTGCTTGGCTGAAAAAAACGCCTAAAGGTAAACTTTGGCAGTAATTAAATTATTAATAATTACTTTATTTATGTATTTACTATGTGTTTACTTTGACAGTTATAACTTGCCTTCCTAAGTTAAGTCGGCTTAATTAAGTATAAAACCCTAAAACCTGCGGCGCAAGTTGCACGTGCGCCACAGGTTTTAGAGTTAAATTTTAATTATGCAAAGCTACTTATTTGTTATTTTTGTTTTTTAGAACCGCATTTCTTATAGTTGTAGCTAAGGTTCAAGATATATGACTAGAGCCAAATCTTCTTCCCCCAAAGGGATATCCACACAATCTATTATTTGGGCAGCGATCGGATGGGCAACATTAGCATTAATGTTCTATTTATTTCTTAGTACACCTACTGATATACATCCGATATTAACTGAGAAATGTTCAGACCTAAAAAAATTCTTTGGGGTAGTTCAGCCATATTTCAGACCAAATTGGTATCGCATTGGGACTTATATTTTCCAGACTGTGGCGATCGCTGTTTCAGGTATTCTTTGTTTGCGTAATTGGCGTAGTCCAAAAATCATTAGTGGACGCAATGTGTGGTTAGGGTTAGGGTTAGGTATCATTGCTTGGGGGATAGGCAACTTGATCTTTGGGTTTCTGGATTTTCAGTATCAAAGCCAGATTATTCAAGCAGGTTCATCTCTTAAGCAACTTGCTCAAGTTCCAGAAGCAAGTCGCAAGAAATTGTTGGATGCCGCAGTCAATGCAATGAAAAATACTACAGAACCATTTCCCTCTATTGCTGATATTTTCTTCACTATTACCTATATGTTTTTATCATGGGGCATGGCAATGTCAGTTATTGGACGCAGACTAAACCTTTACCCTAAACAGTGGGGGATAGTTGTTGCAGTTGGAGTTGTCGGAATTGGACTTGCAACCTATGTAACCTTTTTCGTAGGTGAATTTAAGCTAGATATAGGCAAAATTTTGAATATTATTTATGCATTAGGAGATATTTGGTTGTTGGTTGTGGCAACAATTCTCTTGCTTGCTTTCTGGGGAGGTAAAGCAGCTCAATCTTGGAGATTGCTGGGTAGTGCTGGTATTGCTATGTTCTTCAGTGATTTATGGTTTAACTACAGCAACAATGTTGGTGATATTTGTCAAGCAAAGCCTTATCAAAGTGGTGAACCTGCCGAATTCTTTTGGATTCTTGCTTTTATTCTTTGGGGCATGGCAGCCGCTTTGGAATTTGACTTATCTTCTCGTCCAACAGCACGAAGCCGCAGAACCTAACATAAAAGCTTCGCAATGCGAGGCTTTTATGTTAGGTTCTGCGCCGTTACCCTTAGGAAAAGAGGGTTTTATGTTAGTATGCGCCGTTACCCTTAGGAAAAATTACAACTAAAATAGTTTTGAAGATCAACTTGGAATCAAGCCAAAAACTCATTAGTCGAACATAACTTGCATCAATCTGGACACGCCTAGAGTAAGGAATATCATTACGCCCTGAGACTTGCCATAGTCCAGTAATACCTGGGCGAACGCTGAGTACTTTATCGATCGCTGAGCCATATTTAAGCAGTTCAGCTTCAACTAAGGGGCGTGGACCAACTACACTCATATCGCCCATCAGAACATTCCAAAATTGAGGCAATTCATCTAAGCTAGTTGTCCTCAAGAATTTACCAATCTTGGTAATGCGAGGATCATGCTTGAGTTTGAAAGACGCTTCATACTCAGCACGACTGATGGGACAAGAATTTAAGTAATCTTCGAGAACTTGGTCTGCGCCATTAATCATAGTTCTAAATTTAATGCAATTAAATTTTTGACCATGCAAACCAACTCTAGGATGAATATATAAAACAGAGCCACGAGAACTGATGAAAACCAATATTGAGATCGCTAAGTAAAGTGGTGCAAACACAGTTAGAACAATTGACGCAAATGCAATATCAAAAATTCTTTTTCCCCAGATTGCATAATGATCTGTACGATTTTCAACTGATTTGGCAACAGCTTTCTTTGTACGGAGTCTCTCTTGACTATTTTCTTTGCTTCTAGTAATCATCAAATCTCTACACCACACCACATAGTTGAACTAATCATACAATGCCTGTCTACTTTTATTGGGGCGATGACGACTACCAAATTTCTCAAGCAGTCAAAAAGCTAATTGACACCTATGTTGATCCGATGTGGCGAGATTTTAATTGTGTCAAAATCCGTGCTACAGGAGATCTTGAGGTAATGGATGGACTCAATCAGGCTGTAACTTCACCCTTTGGAACAGGTAATCGTTTGGTCTGGCTAGCAGAGACGGCGATCGCCCAACGATGTTCAGATGCACTTCTAGCAGAGCTAGAAAGAACTTTTAATCATTTACCTGTAGATTCTTACATCTTATTTACCTCATTAAATAAACCTGACGGGAGAGCCAAATCTACCAAATTATTGCAGAAGTATGCCCAAATCTTAGAATTTTCGCTAATCCCACCTTGGAAAACTGACGTGATCGCTCAACTAGTTAAGCAATCTGCCACAGAAATCGACTTACAGCTATCTGCTGATGGCGTTGATTTTTTGGTTGATGCGATTGGCAATGATTCGCGTCGTTTAACGATGGAATTACAAAAATTGAACTTATCTCATCATGGCAAAAACAAGCCTTTAACAGCTAAGGAAATCTCGCCACTCATCCAAGCATCTGCCCATAATAGTCTGCAATTAGCTAGCGCTATTCGCTCGGCTAATGTTAGCCAAGCACTTACTCTAATTGGAGAACTGTTACGAAATAATGAGGTGGGATTACGGATTTGTGCAACTTTAGTCGGACAGTTTCGCACATGGCTCTGGATTAAACTGATGCAAGAAGCAGGTGAGCGAGATGATAAGGCGATCGCTGATGCTGCCGAGATTGGTAACCCTAAGCGAGTGTATTTTCTTAAACAGGAAGTGCAAGGTCTAAATAGCCAAAAACTAATGCGATCGCTGAGTATTTTGTTGCGCCTAGAAGCAGATCTCAAACATGGCAAAGAGGAAACGGCAACGATGCAAACTGCAATTATTGAATTATGTCAGGCAATGGCTAAATAACAAAAAGCGTCACGAAGCTCCGCTTTTTGTTAAAAGTTTGCAAGGTATGAAAACATAATCACTGCTACCATGGAAATTAGATCATTTACCTAGAAATATGCCCGAACATTCCGCAACAGTTACCGTTGCACTAAGTGGAGATAATCAGCCTAATCGCAGTTATGATATTGTGATCGCCTCCCATAGCCTCAAAAATTTGGGAGCAAAACTAGTGGAAATTGGGTTAGGCAAAAAAAGTAAAAAAATCCTTATTGTTTCAAATCCTGTCATTTACAAGCACTATGGCGAGACGGTACAAACTTCTTTAAGTGATGCAGGTTTTGATGTTGCTCATTTGATTTTGCCCGCAGGTGAGCGCTTTAAGACAGCAAACTCCCTCCAAAAAATCTATGATGCAGCCCTTGAACATCGACTAGAGAGATCATCAGCGATCATTGCCCTTGGCGGAGGCGTAATTGGTGATATGTCAGGCTATGCCGCAGCTACATGGTTACGCGGCATCGATCTCGTCCAAGTACCGACTACACTTTTGGCGATGGTTGACTCTGCGATCGGTGGTAAGACGGGGATCAACCATCCACAGGGTAAAAATCTAATTGGTGCGTTTTATCAACCCCGTTTAGTTTGGATTGATCCCGAAGTTCTCAAAACCTTACCTGCCCGTGAATTTCGCTCAGCAATGGCAGAGGTAATTAAATACGGTGTAATCTGGGATCGCGAATTATTTGATCTATTAGCCGAATTTGATCGCCTCGATCAGTTGCGATACATTTCCGATGAGCTTCTGCATACCATTCTGTACCGTTGTGCTAAAGCAAAGGCTGAAGTGGTGTCCAAGGATGAAAAAGAAGGTAATCTTCGCGCTATTCTCAACTATGGTCACACTGTTGGTCACGCAATTGAATCCATTACAAACTATCGCCTATTTAATCATGGTGAAGCCGTTGGATTAGGAATGATTATTGCTGGGGCGATCGCCGTTGATTTAGGTTTATGGTCAGTAGCAGATCAAACTAAGCAAGTTGCGATCATTGCTAAAACTCGTTTACCGCAAAGTCTACCCTCAGATATAAATCAACAGGCGATCGTTGACTCTCTCTCAACTGATAAAAAAGTTGAAGCTGGGAAGGTTCGGTTCGTTTTACCAACTGCGATCGGCAATGCTACCTTAAGCGATTTAGTCACAGGCGACCTAGTCAAACAAAATTTATGTCAAATGTTGGCATAATCACTTGACACATCAATGGCTAGTCCGTACTATACTTAAACGTTTATGTCAAGCAAAAAGATCGTTAGCCTTAAAATATTTCAAATACTTAATTTTTAGGTATTTTTTAAATATTTTCAAAAATTTAGGTTAGCGTAGTCATATATCTATAAACCATTAGTAATTTAACCCCATACCCTAAAGAGTCTAGACAACAGAGATTTCATGACTAAAAAGCCAATTAAAGACCTCCCCCAAATCAACGAACGTATCAGATTTCCAAAAATTCGAGTCATTGATATGGAGGGAGAGCAACTCGGCATCCTAACTCCCAAAGAAGCCTTGAAAATGGCTGAAGAAAAAGAGCTAGACCTTGTTCTTGTCAGTGATAAAGCCGATCCTCCTGTTTGTCGGATTATGGACTATGGCAAATTCAAGTTTGAGCAAGAGAAAAAAGCTAGAGAAGCTCGTAAAAAGCAACATACTTCTGATGTTAAGGAAGTAAAGATGCGTTACAAAATTGAAGAGCATGATTATAAAGTGCGAATCAATCATGCGGAGCGCTTTTTAAAGGAAGGCGATAAGGTGAAGGCAACGGTAATGTTTCGTGGTCGCGAAATTCAACACGTTGACCTTGCAGAAGTTTTGCTAAATCGTATGGCAAGTGATCTTGAATCGGTTGCTGAGATTCAACAGTATCCCAAGCGTGAAGGTAGAAATATCACTATGTTGATGGCTCCCAAGAAATAGTTTATCTATCGTTATTCCTATAAATTCCCATAAAAAAGTCTCGCTCTGCGAGACTTTTTTATTTTGTCTTGAGCTATTTCGGAGAAGTCAAAGCTGGAATCGTAAAGGTGGATGTTGTTGGCTGAGGAACCGCGGCATTGTTACTGTTCGTAGATGCAACTACTGGGGCTCCTACAGCACGCAAAACCTCAACCCTATTTTGCTGTAACACTACAATCGGTGGCACAGCATTTGTATCAATGCGTTTAACTAACACTTTACCGTTAGAAATCAACTGACCAACTTGCACATTGCGAGGGCTTGATTCATTAGGTGATTGGATGATTGCGTAGATTGTACCTGCAATTTCAACCGTTCCAGTAATTAAAGTGCCTTCAGCATCCTTAGTGTCTGGTTTTGTACTACTGGTCTTGACTACTACAGCAGCTCTTAGATTGGGTGCTTCCTTGGGCTTAGCTAGAAGAGTCTCTAATTTTGGTACTGGGTTAATAATAGTGCTAGTGAAAGGATCACGAGCTTGTTTTGAGTCAGCATTAAGTTTCTGCTCTAGTTCTTTTACTCTAGCTTGCTTGTCCGTAGTGGCAATGAGTTCTTGAGTTTTTTGTCCAGCCACAAACGGAGTTTTAAAAGCTTCCTGCGCTGGCTTTGCTGATACCTTTGGTGCAGTATTCGTGGAGGTTGCATCGGCAATTGTGGGTAATGGCTTACCTTCTTCAGCAAGCTTTCTCATAGCTTCGCAATCAGTTCCTGCCGCAAATTTTGCAGATTTGGTAATACCTTGGCTAAGTTCTCTTGCTGTGCTGATGGTGCATTCAGTTGGTGTACCATCACCGCAAGCGGCAAGTATTGTAGTAACGCTAAGAATCACACCAGCTAGGTAATAGATACGCATAAAAAGTTCCTCTGCTGCCTACTTGGTTTTCGGTACAGCGTCATCCGATTTTTGTCGATTTTGACTGCAAGATAGTAAAGCATTATGGTAGTTTTGGCAATCACAAAAACTAGAAAGTGTTAGTTTTTGTCAAAGAAATAGTTTTGTCTGTTTTAATTTTGTCTGTTTTAATTTTGTAGGTATTGCAAAAATCAAAATTGATTTTGGTGAGTATAGGGGAGGGGCAGCTTAGTGTCCTCTATACTTTAATTTTAGTGGTTGCCGTTGGCGGAGAAATTTGTGGAAATTGCATCTAAAGTTTATCAAGGTCAGTTCGGAGAATTTACGATTACCAAAAGCGATCGCCTCGGTGTGATTATTTATCGTAGTGCTTTGGCGATCGCGACGTTATGTTTTAGCGTAGGAGTCTTGTTAGTGCTATCCCAACCTAGTAATCCTGAAATTCTAAATTGGTTAACGTTTCTATATGTGGGTTTTTCTATAGGTTTAGGTGTAGCACTTTGGACAATTCATATTTATCTGGAATTACTACATCGAGTTTTGCAACTTTTTTGGGCGATTGGGGCGATCGCCTCAATTAGTGTTGCATTTTATTTTCCAGAGCCTTTGGCGATCGCTATTTACGAGCATCCGATCGCTTTAATTGGTATTGGGTTTAGTTTTGCGGCTCTGACAGGAATTTTTTTTAAAGAAACATTTTGTTTTAATCGCTTTGAAACTAAGTTTTTAGTTCCCTTAGTACCTATGCTGATTCTTGGGCATTTGGTAAATCTTTTGCCAGTAGCGATCGAGCAAGGTTTATTAGGTGCTTGGGCAGTTTTGTTTACTATTTTTGCGATTCGTAAATTAATTCAAGATATTCCGCCTGATATCGGTGATAAATCAGTATTTGCTTATCTCAAAGCCCAAAAACAAGAAGCAGTTTAATCCAAAGTTGTTAATAATCGCATCTAGCCAACCTGCATAGTGGGAAATAACTGATGATTTCTACTCCTGTTAAGACTTACTCACCTGAAGAATACCTAGAGTTAGAGACTACATCGACAACTCGTAATGAATATCGCAACGGAGAAATCATTCCGATGACTGGCGGAACACCAACACATAATGAAATTATTGGTGCTTTGACGGTAATTTTGAGACTGGCGCTCAAAGGTAAACCATTACAGGTATTTGTAACTGATCAACGCCTATGGATTCCTGAACGCCAAATTCATACTTATCCAGATGTGATGGTTGTACCTCGCCCGATTTTGTTGCAAGAGGGACGCAAGGATACGGTGACGCAACCAGTTTTTATAGCTGAGGTGTTATCTAACTCTACAAAAAATTATGATCGTGGTGAGAAGTTTGCTGATTACCGTACAATTTCCACTTTTCAGGAGTATTTGTTAATTGACCAAACCAAACCCCATGTAGAGCAATATGTTAAACAAAGTGAAAATCAATGGTTGTTTATTGAGTATGACAACTTAGATACAAGATTTATGCTGTCATCAATTGGTGTTGAGATTAGCTTGGCAGATCTATACGAAAATATTGAGTTTTAAAATAAATTTATGATAGTTCGTGCGATTTTTGAATGGGATGTGGAAGTGCAGTATTATTCTGCGACCTATCCAGAGTTAAATTTTGTGTCTTCATGTGGTGATAGTCGTATTTACAATGAATAAAGCTTTTACTTCTCTGGCTGATGAATGGACGGAGGCGATCGCCCCTGTGAAACGGCGCTATGATCGCGAATATCGTAATGAAGCGTTTGATTTACCCGCCGAGGTGGAATCGATGCCCTTATTTCGCGAATGGGTAAGTCATACGCTGTCGAGCAAAATTGCTTCACCTTTTTGGGAATTAGCCCAATTTCAAAAAAATCAAAGATGCTTAGATATCGGATGTGGGGTTAGCTTTTTAATTTACCCTTGGCGTGATTGGGACATATATTTTTATGGTCAAGAGGTGAGTTTTGTTGCGAAGAACGCTCTTAATTCGAGAGGTTCACAGCTTAACTCGAAATTATTTAAAGGGGTGCAGCATGGAGCAGCTCATCAGTTAAATTATGAAAATGGTTTTTTCGACCGCGTGATTGCCACAGGGTTTAGTTGCTACTATCCTTTGGAATATTTGAAATTATTGTTGCTTGAGGCAAAGCGCGTATTAAAACCGAATGGGGTACTTATCTTTGATGCGATCGCTCCCGATTTAGAACTTGCTGAAAATTGGGCGATTTTAGAAACCTATTTAGGTGCAGAGGTATTTCTTACGCCCCTTAATGAAATTACTGAGCTTGTAAAGTCTCTGGGTGGCAAAATTACGACAAAAAAAGATGGGTTGCTATTCTGTATGTATCGCGTTCAATGGTAATTTGTTGACAATAAAATATTTGGCTTATTTGGTTTTTAATTATGTCTGACAATTCACAAACAACGGGTGCAGATGCGATTGATGTGGCGATCGCTAAGGGTATTGATTTTGATGGCACACCGATTGATCCAAAAAAAATTGATCTTTACAATAGCGTTTTAGGACTTGAATCTAACCGCCAGCGCAGTGGTGTTACTAATACCATGCGATCGCGTATTGTGCGTATTGGTGCAAAACACATCCCTCAAGATAAACTTAATCAAAAACTCTTAGATGCAGGCTTTGCCCCACTCAAAGACAAAGATATTGCCTATTTTTACAACAAATAACTTTTGGTAAATTTTGGTAAAGGGTTCGCGCGGCGAACACTTTGAACCTTTTTTAGTATTTACAACCTTTTGCCATATTTTACTTGGATTTTGGGCATACTTGTTAGTATGAAACCTTTTGATCAAAATGGTTAAGTATTGCCAAATTATACCCAATGCGCTTATTACGGCTTTGTTGCTGGTGAGCACGAGTGGCTGGATTAATTTAGACTTAGCGATCGCCCAAACCTCATCACCTAGTAGTTACTCTGTCCTCAATTCCAAGCAGAGGCTCAAGCGATCAGGACAGAAATGGATCGAGATTAATCGGCGTAACCAGACCCTTGTGGCGTGGCAAGGAAGCAAGCAAGTATATGCAGTGACTGTTTCGACTGGTAAATCTGCTACACCTACGCCTGCTGGTATTTTTCAAGTTCAGACTAAGTATCCCACAGCAAAGATGGTAGGAGAAGATTATAACGTTCCTGACGTACCTAATGTGATGTATTACAGTGGCAACTACGCCATTCATGGGGCATACTGGCATCGTAGTTTTGGGATTCCCATCAGTCATGGCTGTACTAATGTCGCACCAGATCATGCTGCATGGCTGTACCGATGGGCTGCTGTGGGTACGCCTGTAGTAGTCAGATAACAAAATAGGGCGCAAAGCGCCCCATTTTGCTAAATAAAACTTAATGCATTAGAAATAGACAGAGGCGATCGCCTCACAGTAACCTAGAGAAGATATCTGTAATCATTTTATTTTTCATTACAGTCTTTAGGAATAAGGATAAAACTATGGCAGTTGCACGTGGTTCTAAGGTTCGCATTTTGCGTAAAGAGTCCTACTGGTATCGTGAAGTCGGTACTGTAGCTTCTGTTGATAAAAGCGGCATCATTTACCCAGTGATCGTTCGTTTCGACAGCGTAAATTACTCCAACATCGCAACCAACAACTTTGCGATCGATGAAGTCGAAGAAGTCGCATAGATTCTTCAAACCCAAAAAAGGAGAAGAGGCGCTTTGCGCCCCTTCTCCTTTTTTAGGTTTTAGCAATTTTTTAGTTAGAGCCTACAGTGCTAGAGATAATGCCTGAATTACCAGAAGTTGAGACAGTTCGGATTGGTTTAAATGAAAGTACGTTAGGTTGGCAGATTGAAGGCGGAGAAGTACTGCTACCCCGTGCAATCGCCTATCCTAATCATCCAGAAGCTTTTTTAGATGGGCTAATTGGGGCAGAGTTTAGAGAATGGCAAAGACGGGGAAAATATTTAATTGCAAAACTTTCACAGGGTAATCAACTTGGTGTGCATTTACGAATGACTGGGAGTTTGCTCTGGTGCGAACGCGATGTGGCCGTGGGTAAACATACGCGAGTAAGGCTGTTTTTAAAGGAAAAAGGAAAAGGGAAAAAGAAGAAAAATTCAGGTCAGAAGGAATTAAGATTTGATGATCAGCGAACTTTTGGCAAGGTCTGGTGGGTTCCATCGGATCAACCAACGGAATCAATTATTACGGGATTACAGAAATTAGGTTTGGAACCTTTTGATCCAGAGTTTACGCCAGAGCATTTGGCAAGTAAGCTTAGCCGCAGTGGTCGTCCGATCAAGACTGTACTGCTTGATCAAGAAATGGTTGCGGGGATTGGGAATATCTACGCTGATGAATCCTTATTTCTTGGCAGAATTCATCCTCAAAAAGCCGCAAACTCTCTTGATTTAGAACAGATAAAAGCATTGCATCAAGGTATTATTCGCTCTCTTAGTGATGGCATTGCTAAGGGGGGAACAACTTTTAGCTCTTTTCAGAATGTGGCAGGCTTGAAGGGGAATTACATTGATACAGCTTGGGTATTTCGACGCACGGGACAGCTCTGTAATATCTGTGGCACAATCATTTCACGAATTAAGCTCGGAGGACGATCGACACACTTTTGCGCTCAATGCCAAAGTTTATAAGCAAGCGATGTAGAGCGCCGCTTTTATTTATTTCAGATGGGCAATTCCTGCTATTAACCCTTGACACACATTGGTGAGAAATTCTAAATCCAGAGTTTCTAGGCGATCACTACTTTTATGATAATGAGGATTTCGAATATTGGCAGTATCGGTAATCATCAAGGCTTTGTAGCCAACATCCCAAAAAGGAGCATGATCGCTGCGGCGGGTGTCAGGTATTGCTAAGCCCCGCCAACCTGCGGGAAGCCATTCACAAGGAACAGTTGGTTTCATGTGGTGTTGAAAATGAATTAGATCGGGAATAGTGGGAATACTGCCAATTAAGCCAATGAAATCAGCAGTATTAGGATAGAGCTTATCTAAACCTGCGGGATAGTGTTGTGAATTAGGCATGTAACTTCAAACTCATGGGTGTTGACTTCGCTAAACTTAGCAAAATGCGATCGGATATATTCACGAGCAAATAGATGTCCATCCGACGCGTAATAAGGATTGCGCTCAATGACTATCTTTTCAAGGTAATGGAACAATCGAGCTTGAAGGGTTTCCATAATGTATATTGGTCTTTGGCACCAGCCATTTAGCGATTACTAGTTTATCCTTGCAAGAGTTTATGAGAGTTTTGGCATAGTGTAAATTTTGGTTACTTAACTATTGATTGCACAATCATCAAAAAATTTTGACAAAAATTCTCCTGTTAGTGTAGAAGTAGGATGACTTTGTGTAATAATTGTAGATCGCACTTTTAAGTAATCTCAAAACTAAAAAAATGGCTAAAAACAAAGGTGTCCGTCTCGTTATTACGCTTGAGTGCACCGAATGTCGCACCAATGCCAATAAGCGATCGCCTGGCGTATCTCGCTATACGACCATGAAAAATCGTCGTAACACCACTGCAAGACTAGAACTCAAAAAGTTCTGCCCTCATTGCAACTCTCACACCGTTCACAAAGAAATCAAATAGTCCGAAGTCCCACTAACTAAAATCGCATAATCCCAATCATGGCAATTAATTCTTCTTTTTATCGCAAGCGCCTCTCTCCGATCGCGCCTGCTGCCAAAATCGACTATAAAGATGTCGAATTACTGCGTAAGTACATCACCGAACGTGGCAAAATTCTTCCCCGTCGTATTACAGGTTTGACCGCAAAGCAACAACGTGCTTTGACAACTGCTATTAAACAAGCTCGTGTAGTTGCATTACTACCCTTCATCAACAAGGAAGGTTAAAAACAAAGGACATGATATGTCCTTTGCTTACAAATATAAAAATAGAGAGCCGAGATCGCGGCTCTCTATTTTTATATTTGTAAGCATTTTTTATATTTGTAAGCATTGTCCAATAACAGCAACAACTGATTGCGAAAGACTATCAAAGTCGTAGCCTCCTTCTAACCCAAATAAAATTTTGGGAGTAATCTCTAAACATAATTTTGTTAAAACTCGAAAATCTTCTGGTTTTAGCAGAATACTCGCTAGGGGATCATCGGCATTGGCATCAAATCCTGCACTGATGATCAGTAAATCTGGATTAAAGTTATTTAGAAACGGGATAATCTGATTCTTAAATATTGGTAAATAGTCGGTAATAGATGAACCTGCTCGCATTGGGATATTCAGAATATTGTCATGTTCACCTATCTCATGCTTATGCCCTGTCATTGGATAAAACGGCGATTGATGCGTAGAAACATAGGCAATATCATGGCGATCCCAGATTGCTTCCTGTGTGCCGTTGCCGTGATGCACATCCCAATCTAAAATTGCTACGCGATCTAGATTGAGGCGATCGCAAGCAGATAAAGCGGCGATCGCTGCATTCCCAAAAACACAAAAACCCATTCCTGAGTGAGCGCGGGCATGATGTCCGGGGGGACGGGCTAGCACAAAGGCAGGGCGACCAGAATTTAAGACAACATCCACACCATCTAGCCATGCACTGACTGCTAAAAGAGCCACATCGTAAGTTTGTCGAGATGCGATCGTATCGCCGTCAATATAGCCGCCGCCTTGATTGGTTAATGCTTGAAGAAAATCAATATATTCCTGAGTATGAAAACGGCGGATTTCCTGAAAAATATCAAAATCCGATTGTTGGCGAGATTGAATAGAATTTGGTTCTTGCCAAGTTAATTGTGACGCGATCGCTGATTTTTTTAAAGCTTTAACTATGGCAGTCAACCGACCAGCTTTTTCAGGGTGATAAGTGCCCGTATCATGGTCTAGGAAAATATCAGAATAAATAATTGGGAATTTAGATGTTGATGGTAAGGTGATTTCAGGGACAGATGTCAACATACGCGCTTTTACCTATCAATAAATCAATGAATAACTATTTTCTCTATAGAGACTAGCGTTATAATTTAAAAATCACTGATTTGTTGGAAATTCTTTCATATTTTCATAGTAATTTTACCTAGGGCTTTCCTGTGGGCGATCCATTACGACCAACGCAGCAATCAGATACGGAAATGTTAGCCGTGCCGAAGGAACTTACTTCATCAATTCGCGAGATTATCTATCTATATCAACAAGACAAAGAAAATATAATAGAAGCCCTTAGAGATGTAATTTCCTCTAAAGAAGATCCAGATTACGAGTTCTTAAAAAATTCAAAAAATCATAATTTCACAGGCTATCCCAACAAATCGCAAGTAGAAAATCAAGATGACTTTTACGAAAGTTGGAATGATATATTAAATGTCCAAGTCTATATTGATACTGAAATTTTTGGTGAGTTAGATCCAAGACCTCCTGCCCTTGTTGAGATTAATATTAACGATGTTAATAGTGAGACAGTAATTCAGCATAGCGAGGCAACTGAAGCCTATGTGCAGTCATGGAAAGAACTAGCTCAAAGTATGTCTACATTCCCAGATGATCTGTTTACGCGGCTCTGGACAACTATTGAGATTGCAAAGATTTTGGAATGTTCACCAAGTAGTTTGCGACGGGAGCGGGGAAGTAAAAATTTACCAATTCAGATTAAAAACTTAATTCTTGATTGTATTTCCCATGATGGTAAACAGAGTTTATGGTTTGTCCGTCCCGCTTAAAAGAAGGTGGCGCTTTTCGCCACCTTCTTTTATAGATTATTTAGCGACTGATATTACGTGAAAGTTTTTCAAGCCCTCAGCCCTAGCCCCTCTCACGCATGAGAGGGGATCAAGAAAATAATACGGGTTTTGCTCCCCTTCTCCTGCGGGAGAAGGAGTTGGGGGATAAGGGTTCCACATAACATCAATTAGTCAAACACTACAGTTCGTAGCCCTAAACCTGAACTAGCAGATTGTCCATACACTAAGACACGATTTTGTAGATACTGTCTCACCCCTCTAGCCAGAACTATCCTCTCTAAATCTTTCCCTTTGCGAATGAGATCTATGACAGAATCACGATGTGAAACTCGAATCACATCCTGCTCAATAATTGGACCTTCGTCGAGTTCATCGGTGACATAATGAGCAGTTGCGCCAATAATCTTTACGCCGCGTTTATAGGCTCTTTGATAAGGGTTTGCCCCTGCAAAGGCGGGTAAAAATGAATGATGAATATTAATAACCTGCGAAAACTTTGATAGGAAGTCTGGACTTAGCACCTGCATATATTTCGCCAGAACTACTAGATCAATTTTGTACTGCTTGAGAAGATCCAGTTGCTTTTTCTCTTGCTCCAATTTGTTCTCAAAATTAACTGAAATGTGATGGTAATTAATTCCAAAATTGTGGGCAACTTTTTCTAAATCAGGATGATTGCTAATTACTATAGGAATTACGGCAGGAAGTTCATGCGATCGCTGCCTGAGAATAAGATCATACAAACAGTGATCCTGCTTTGAGACAAAAATAGCAATTCGCCGTACATAATCAGAGAAATGAATACTCCATTTAGCCTGAATTTCGATCGCTAATTTCTCAAAGGTCGGTGCAATCTCTTCCCGCGTGAGATCAAAATTATCTAAGTCCCACTCAACCCGCATTAGAAATAGTCCAGCCGTACTATCAGCATGTTGGTCAGCATGAAGAATATTACCGCCGTGGGAAAACACCCAATCTGATATTTTTGCGACCAAGCCTTTTTGGTCGGGGCAAGAAACAAGTAAAGTTGCAGTTGTCATAATTATTTAGTAATGGGATGTACGGATTGAAGTAGCGTTCATCCTAATTAGGTTTCCATAAATATTTGCGTAGATCGATTTTACCTGTGGGACTAAAAATAATTCCCTCTCCTTCAAGAAGCGATCGCTGTAAATAATCAGTACCAAAACGTAAAGGCGAAAGCGAAATTTCTCCCTTAGCATTGACCACGCGCTGCCAAGGAATATCTGAGCTTTGCATGTCTACACAATAGAGAGCATAGCCGACCACTCGAGCCTTTCGCACTAAATTGACTAGTTCAGCAATCTGTCCATAGGTAGCCACACTTCCTCGTGGGATTTGGCTCACAATTTCGTATATGCGATCGTAATTAGTTACAGTTTTCTTCATAAATAGCAAATATATAAGCATCTGGGCGCAATTACATATAAAACCAGAACTAAAACCTGTAGGGCACTCTCCGCGAGCGCTATAGATTTTAGTTCTGGTTTTAAAAATCTTTATTGATTTGGTACCTTAAATCACTTCCATTTCCGTAAAAATTTAGCTATCATAGTTATGTCAAAGTATTAAGACATTTGCACTGGAGAAACTTCAATGCTAGCGGCGGAATACATCAATTCCAGAGCTACCGTAAATATCGAGGAGAAGCGACGGACGACTACACGTATAGCAATGCGCGTACCGCGAAGTTGCTATGGCGAACCAATTATTTCCCGCCTCTCCTGTGAACACGGACTAAGCGTAACTATTATTGCTGCTCTTCTTGGTGAAAGCCCTGAAGATGATGGTTGGTTCACCTTAGAACTCACTGGGACAACACAACAAATTCAGAGTGGAATTATTTATTTAGAAGAGCTAGATTTAGAGATTTGGGATAAAACGGCTGTCGAAGACGAAAGCTGGTAAACAAACAAAAAGGCTTGCTAAGCAAGCCTTTTTGTTTGTTTACAAGATAACCTACACAAAGCGTAGGTTATCCTTTATCCTGATTAATTATTTGTTAGGTTGAGGTGTCAAGCGCAAGTATGGCTTAACAGGATTGAAACCTTTAGGGAATTTGGTCTTAGCTTCTTCGTCAGAAACTGAAGGTACGATTACCACATCGTCACCATCTTTCCAATTAGCAGGTGTCGCTACACTGTAGTTGTCAGTCAATTGCAGTGAATCGATCACTCGCAAAATTTCATCAAAATTACGACCTGTGCTAGCAGGATAGGTCAAAGTGAGGCGAAGTTTTTTATTGGAATCAATGATAAATACCGAGCGTACTGTCAAAGTATTGCCTGTGGAAGAATTGGGATGAAGCATTCCATAAAGCTCAGAAACTTTCTTGTCTTCATCAGCAAGAATAGGATAATTCAACTTGGTGCTTTGAGTTTCTTCAATATCGCCAACCCAGCCTCTATGAGATTCAACACCATCAACACTCAAGGCGATCGCCTTAATATTGCGTTTATCAAACTCTGACTTGAGTTTAGCAACGGTTCCTAGCTCAGTGGTGCAAACAGGGGTGAAATCTTTGGGGTGGGAAAATAAAATTGCCCAGCTATCACCGATCCACTCATGAAAATTAATTACGCCATCAGTGGAGTCTTGAGTAAAATCAGGTACGATATCGCCTAAACGTAGTGTCATAGTTTTAGTTGAGTCTTTGTTGGTACAAATCTAAGATACAAGATTACTGAGAAAATCGCTAGCATTATAGTGCGGTATTCCCATCGCTTTACTGTAGATTATTGCACATAAATATAGTCATCGCATAGTCACAGCTATTCTTGCTATAGCGATTTTCATTTTGCCTACAGTAAAATGAAAATCGTAATCTCTTACTGGGATTGATTTTCGGTTTTCAAATGAGTAGGCAATCATTTAAAAACCGCTATAGGATAAAAAAGGAGCGCGAGGCGCTCCTTTTTTATGTTGACATTGTGCAAGCTTTACAGCAAACTTGTTATCTGCATACCAATCGCGGAACTGGCGGAATTGGTAGACGCGCATGTTTCAGGTACATGTGTTGAAAGACTTGGGGGTTCGAGTCCCCCGTTCCGCATTACTCAAAAGAGACGCATCAATTAGGGATACGTCTCTTTTGTCCATATTAAACGTCGATTATTACTTTACCTTTAGGAAAAGCGATACAGCATAGGCTAGAACCTGCATCTTTTTCCAATGGCTCCAGTGCTTCTGGAGCATATCCTTCCATTCCCACCTCTCCCTTTAGTTTCTTCTTCTTGCAACTACCAACACGACAACGATTGCGAATTTTGACACCTGCTTGGTCAGCTAGTTCTAAGATTGATTCTTCGCAATCACAGTTAACTTCTTTCCCTGACTTTTTTAAAAACAACCGTCGCTACTGGTGCTTTGCTAGATTTAGGAACATTTGCTGGCTGACTAGCGATGGGTATTGCTTCCAAAGGTGATTGTAGCTTGCCAAGCCAAGCCTTAATGCCGAAGGCAGGAGATGGCTCATTTTCAACAACTTGAACAGTATTTTGTTTTGATGATTTTTTACTATAGCTGTTCTCCTGCGAGTGATCACAGTGTTTGCTTCTTCATATAACAACGCATTAGAAGAAGAGGTTCTTAGCGATTTGATATCCTGCCAATGTATCACCTTAAATTTCAAGGATACGCAGCGGTTTCGTGATTAGCGATCGCTGTTGCTGTTGTATTTTAAACAGAAGTAAGCTCACGACATCCTTCGGCAAATTTTGGCAACGTTCTAGAACATCAGTATAGCGAATGAGTTTCCGCAGCTCTTGGAAGGTATCGTTTACTTTCATCTCTAAGCTGCATAGAATAGTTGAAGCAATCACCGCGATCCAGCCAATAAACTGTTGCTCAAAGGGTTGCAGCCAACCCAAGGTTGGGTTTACGCCCATCCAAAACAGTAGATTAAAGGAGATAAAGGCACAGATTGTAAAAGCGCGATGTTGGATTTGAGATGTATTTAAGCCCAGATTGCGAAGCTTGCTGTAACGCTTATAAGCTCGTTCTAATCTTCTGCCAATTACATAGGTAAACGGCACATCGATTGGGTAATTCTTGCTTCTGGTGAGCTTCGCTTCCTAGCAAGCCGCGTGGTCCTGTATAAACTGCTTGCACAGGAGCCATCGGACAGAAATAATGGCACCAAGATTTTCCCGCATATAGAAAGCCAATGGTAATCGCTGCCAATATGGTCAAACACAGAAAAACACCAAGGGCAAGGCGATCGGAGTTGACAAACAATAGACGTATATTTAAGCCAAGAAATAATAATCCAAACTGTATATAGAGAGAATTACGACCTAACCATGAACTTTTAGAGATAGTTACGAGCTCAGAACGCACAGTATTTGTAATTGGATCGAAAATGGGGTGCCGACGCTGCCAGCCTAAAGCTCTAGGAATTTGTGACAAAAACATTAATGGGCAAATACGCCGCCATGCCTCATGCCCAAACACTAAAATCCCAAAAATTGCAATGGGAACAATAATTCCCCAGAAAATCCTTGCGCCTAAAGCGTAGGGTTCAAGATCATCACAAATATCCTGAAATTTCACACATCCTAATTCTTTTTTGATCCGAAACGGACTAAGTAACATATGCGGGTAATTAGGATCAGTCAGATGATGTGAAATTGGGTCATAAAACATCGAAAAAATTAAAATTAACCACCCGATCGCCAGTAACCATCGAACATAATGCATCTGCCTTTCTGAAATTTTGTTAAACATGGATTTCCTGCCCCTGAATAGCTTTGATGTCTGCTTTCATAGCCAGTAGATGTACTTATCGTTAAGCGCCAGTCCAGATAATGCCCCAAAATATAACTAAAAGTAACTTTTTACCTAGAATATGTCATTCAATATTTTGTTCCTCACAAATATATTCAAAAGAATCAAGGTGATTTACACCAAATTGATTCTTTTGAATATTTACCTAAGGTGTGCCATAAACTAGATAAGTGTTATCAAAAAGTTGCTCTATGGCTTCACCAGTCCCCTCTTCTAACAAATCTGAGTTGTTGCTAAGCTTCAAGCATTGGTTGCTAGCAGGCAGTCATCATCCCACAGACCATCCAGACAAAAGTAATGAGTCGTCCCACAAACACAGCGATAAACATAGCTGGTGGCAGGTGATGTGCCTAACGGGGGTGGACTATTTCTCCACACTTGGCTATCAACCGGGGATTGCCGCACTTGCCGCAGGCGCATTGTCACCGATCGCTACATTAATTTTGTTATTACTAACTCTGTTTGGAGCCTTACCGATTTATCGTAAAGTGGCGGCGATCAGTCCTCACGGCGAAGGCTCTCTCGCGATGTTGGAACATTTGCTGACATGGTGGCAGGGCAAGCTGTTAGTTCTTTGTTTGCTAGGCTTTGTGGCTACGGATTTTATTATCACCATTACTTTGTCAGCCGCCGATGCTACGGCCCATATTGTTGAAAATCCCTTAGTACCTGCATTTTTTCATGGGCAAGTAGTACCGATAACCTTGGTGCTAGTTGCTTTACTCGGAGCTGTGTTTCTTAAGGGCTTTCGCGAGGCGATCGGTATTGCGGTCTTTTTGGTGGCGGTGTATTTGTTACTGAACTTAATCATCGTGTTTGTTGGATTTCACAAAATATATGTTTACCCTGAAGCGATCGCCAATTGGCAAAAGGCTGTCTTTGCGAATAATCAAAATCCATTGATGCTATTGGGGATTTCGGTGCTGGTATTTCCCAAACTTGCCTTAGGTCTATCAGGATTTGAGACAGGCGTAGCCGTAATGCCCCTAGTAAAAGGCTATAGCGAAGATACAGAAGCAAAACCTAAAGGACGGATTAACAACACCAATAAGTTGCTAACGAGTGCTGCTTGGATTATGAGCTTTTTTCTGCTCACCAGTAGTATAGTTACGACCCTTTTAATCCCTGCGGCAGAGTTTGCGTCGGGAGGTAAAGCCAATGGTCGCGCCCTTGCTTTTCTAGCTCATCAGTTTTTTGGTGATATCTTTGGGAGTATTTACGATCTCAGCACCATTTCGATCCTTTGGTTTGCAGGTGCGTCGGCAATGGCTGGGCTTTTGAATATTGTGCCTCGCTACTTACCTCGCTATGGGATGGCTCCCAATTGGACATTAGCTGTCCGTCCCTTGGTTTTGGTTTATACCGCGATCGCCTTTGTTGTCACCCTAATTTTTCAGGCAAATGTAGAAGCTCAGGGTGGAGCCTATGCTACGGGTGTGTTAGTCCTCATGAGTTCCGCAGCTTTTGCCGTAACGTTAGCATCCTATAAACAGCGTAAACGTGGTGAGGTGGTTCTATTCAGCGCGATTACATTGGTCTTTATCTACACAACGATCGCCAATATTGTCGAAAGACCAGACGGGATAAAGATTGCGGGAATTTTCATTACAACTATCGTTATTACTTCCTTAGTGTCACGAGTATGGCGATCAACAGAGCTAAGGGCGGATACCGTAGAAATGGATGAGCTAGCCCAAAGCTTCATTCAAACGAGTGCCGATCATACAGTGCGGATTATAGCCCATCGTCCCAATCGCGGTGATGAACAAGAATATAGCCAAAAAGAACAAGATACACGCCAAGAACATCATTTGCCTGTTGATGATCCATTGATTTTCTTGGAGATCAATGTTTCTGACCCATCTGAATTTGCAGGAACTATCTACATCCAAGGACATCAGGTGGGCGAACATCGAATTTTGCGATCGCGTGGTGCGGCTGTGCCAAATACGATCGCGGCGATTTTGCTCGAGATTCGCGAACGTAGTAATAAACTGCCCCATGCATATTTTGGCTGGGCTGAGGGTAATCCACTCCAATACTTGATGCGATTTATCCTGTTTGGTGAGGGTGATATTGCGATCGTTACCCGTGAGGTGTTACGCACCGCCGAAAAAGATCCCAAACGTCGTCCTGGTATTCATGTTGGCGGTTAGCATTTAGAGGCTTACCTAAAAGGTGTGTCTCTAAACTTTTATGGACAACTGCTATTATGATGTATCTGGATTTAGGGTAAATATCGTGACTCAACGCACAGCAAGGCAATGGATTATTAATGGAGTCTTAATCGTAGTTACGCTCTCATTTTTGGGTGTATCGATCGCTCCACTGATCGGCGGACTCTTTGCCCCACCTACTACACAAACAGCTAATAATGCCAATCAAAATAACTCAGAGCAGGATCGAATCAAAATTCAGATCGAGGGTTTTGAGGCTGTACTAAAAAGCGATCCTAAAAATCAAACTGCATTGATTGGTTTAGTTAATCTCAGAAACCAATTAGGTAAAACTAAGGAAACCATCGAGCCATTACAAATCCTTTCCGATACTTTCCCTGATACACCTGAATATCGGATGACTTTAGCAAAAACTTATCTAGAACTGAAAGATCCTAAAAATGCGGCGGCGGAATATCGCAAGATTTTAACAACGAAACCAGGTTACATTCCTGCGTTGCAGAGTGTAGTGGGGCTTGAGCTAAATGATAAGCGTCCTGAAGCGGCGATCGGGATACTCCAAGACACACTCAAAACTGCGGAAACTGTCAATAAAATCCAATCAAATACTGTAGATACAGGTTCAGTACGCTGGATTCTCGGTGAAGTTTATCGCCAGCAGAATCGGCTTGATGAGGCGATCGCAACTTTCGACCAGATGCTCAAGGAAACTCCAAAAGATTTTCGACCCTACGTTGGTAAGGCACAGTTAAAGCAAGTTCAGGGTAGAGAAGATGAAGCGAAAAAACTCTTTGATAAAAGTCTGGAGCTAGCTCCTGCCGAGTTTAAGGATGAAGTAAAGCGTCTGGCTTCTCTGTCTCCTCAAAAACAACCATTCACAACATCGCCTGATCAATCACCTACGCAATCGCCTAGAACAACCCCCGAAACTAAAAAACCTTAAAAAAAGCGGCGCGATGCGCCGCTTTTTTATTTATGTGATAACCGTAGGTTGATCGCGTCCTGTTAAGACCTTAATTTGGGCAATTTGATCGGCAATCTCGATTAAATCCTTCAGAGCTTTTTGAGTATCGAGGTTATGCTTAGCAATATTTGGCTCGTAGCTCTCGACGTAGAGACGGAGGGTTGCGCCTTCTGTGCCAGTACCCGAAAGACGGAAAACAATCCGCGAGTCATCGGTAAAGCCAATTCTGATACCTTGATTTTTGCTAACACTGCCATCGACAGGATCGGTATAGCTAAAGTCATCAGCAAAGGCGACTTCGTAATTGCGAAATTTCTGACCTTTTAGCTCGGCAAATTTATTACGAAGATTATTAACAAGGGTATTGGCGCGATCGCTGTCTACGCCTTCATAGTCATGACGGGAGTAGAAATTGCGTCCATAAAGTTGCCAATGTTCTTTGACGATCGCCTCGACCGATTGCTGACGCGCAGCTAAAACATTTAGCCAGAATAAGACTGCCCAGAGTCCATCCTTTTCGCGAACGTGATTAGATCCAGTACCAAAGCTTTCTTCGCCGCAAAGAGTTGCTTTCCCCGCATCAAGCAAGTTACCGAAGAATTTCCAACCCGTCGGTGTTTCATAGCTCTCGATACCAAGTCTGGCGGCGACGCGATCGGGAGCTTGACTGGTGGGCATAGAACGGGCAATACCAGCGAGTCCACCTTTGTAAGCGGGCACATGATGGGCATTTGCCGCAAGGATCGCTAAGCTGTCGCTAGGGGTGACAAAGAATTTACGACCAAGGATCATGTTGCGATCGCCATCGCCATCGGAGGCTGCGCCAAAGTCGGGAGCATCATCGCCATAAAGAACTTCGACGAGATCATGGGCATAGACCAAGTTAGGATCGGGATGTCCTTCGCCAAAGTCTTCGAGAGGAATGTAATTTTGTAAAGCGCTAGCAGGTGCACCGAGACGATTAACTAGAATTTCTTGAGCATAGGGGCCAGTTACGGCGTGCATTCCATCGAAGCGAAGGCTGAAATCTGGTGAGGCAAGTAATAATTTAATGCGATCGAAATCAAATAGCGATTCTATTAAGTCTGCATAGTCAGCAACAGAGTCGATTACTTCCACAACCGTATCGCCGAGTTTGGTTTCGCCTAAGCGATCGAGATCGAGGTCACTGGCTTCAAGGATTTTATATTCATTAATGCTCTTGGTAATGTCATAGATGGCATCGGTGATTTTTTCGGGTGCTGGCCCCCCATTGCCTGTGTTGTACTTGATGCCGAAGTCGCCATCTTTGCCTGCGGGATTATGGCTGGCGGAGAGGATGATTCCACCGAAGGCGTTGTATTTACGAATTACACAGGAGGCGGCTGGGGTGGATAAAATCCCGCCACGACCAACTAAAATCTTGCCAAAACCATTCGCGGCAGCAATTTTCAGAATTACTTGGATGGCATGACGGTTGTAGTAGCGTCCATCGCCACCGACGACGAGGGTTTGTTCTGCAAATCCTTCGAGGCTATCAAATATGGATTGAACAAAATTTTCGAGATAGTTAGGCGTTTGGAAAACGGTAACTTTTTTTCTAAGTCCAGAAGTACCGGGCTTCTGGTCAGCAAATGGGGAAGTAGAAACGACTTTTATGCTCATTAAACTTTCAAGTTAACTATGCTCTAAATAAACGCTCTGGGTAAATTCTGAATAAATACAGAAATGCCCATATCTTGCCCATACTTTTAGGCTTGATTTAATTTTAGGAGGCATTGGTTAGCTAGGCATAACCAAATTACGAGATAAGCAGCGCTTAGAAAGATTTTAAATACGCAAGGGGCTGAAGCCCCTTGTTTTCTCAAATGAAGAATTCCCCGATCGCAATTCTTGCGCCATTGACAAAATCCCAACCCGATTGCAGTTTCTTACCTGCAGGTTGCACTTCTTTAATTAGTAATAAACCTTTACCAGTCTGTAATACAAATCCCTTTCCTTTGAGTATTTCAGCAACTTTCCCGATATTTTCTAAATTGTCCTCACCTTCCACAACTTCCGATTTCGTAATCTTTAATCTCTGTTCGCGAAAATCTGTATAGCAATTGGGATAGAAAGCACGAATGCGATTATGCAAAGCGATCGCCTCTTGATTGCAATCTAGTTGCCAATCCTCACGCCCAATCATCGGAGAATAGCAGGACAAAGCATCATTTTGAGGTTCAGGTTTGATGGCATCTAAGCGCCGCAAAGTATCAATTAGTAAATCTGCACCTATATTCGCCAATTTCGTACTTAAGCTATCCGTATTGTCTTCAGGCAAAATTTCTAATTCCGCCTTGAGTAACATCGCGCCTGTATCGATACCCGCATCCATTTGCATTGTCGTAATGCCAGTAATACTGTCACCATTAGCGATCGCCCATTGAATTGGTGCAGCACCACGATATTTTGGCAGTAATGAGCCATGCACATTGATGCAGCCATATTTAGGCATATTCAAAATCTTTTGCGAGAGAATTTGCCCGTAAGCAACCACTACAAATACATCGGCATTAGTTGCCAGAAGTTCTTCAAGTACCTGTTTATCTTTTTTTAGGCGATCAGGTTGCCAGATTTGCAGGTTGGAATTTTGAGCGATCGCCGCAACTTTGACAGGTGGCGGCGTAACTTGATTACCGCGTCCACGTCTAGTATCTGGCTGGGAGACTACGCCAATCAATTCAAAATCTGGTTCGGATAAAAGTTTCTCTAAGGTGGGAACGGCAAAGTCTGGGGTTCCAAAAAACACAACACGCATAATTATTGAGCCATAGTAAATGAGCGATCGTGTAACCTATTTCTAGACAACATTTTCCAATTCTTCCATTAAATCTGCGATCTATGCAAGTGAAGTCTTGGCACTGGTCAGTTAAATCGTGAGGAAATGAAACCCGCGCAGTGATAGCAACTCCAGCATAGAAATCGGTCGGTGATATAGTCTGATCGCCATAGATGGAGTCTTGTTCTTTCCTAAGCCCACATGAGGTCTTACCCAGTTGTGAACTAAGCGTTGCACCGTGACTGCTCGTTGCAATCCTTCGGTATTCTTAGCATACAGGTTTTGTCTACGGCGATAAGCGCTACATCTCCTTCTCAAAGCACTGT
>CALRWX020000061.1:0-24900 GCA_943371975.1 Pseudanabaena sp. UWO311
AATCTTTGGACTATCAAACTCCTGCAACAGTTCATTTTAAACACCCTAACACGGAGGTTCATATGTAGTTATTTTGCTTGCCTTTTGTCGATGCAGCTTTTTATCTTAACTTTTATACTTTTTTGTCTTGACAATGGGGAGCGCTTTAAATTGCTAGATTTGATAACCAGTTTAGGATTCACCGTTGTCAAAGAGCAAACAGACTATCAATTCCTTTACTTCAATGCGACTAAGCCGCTAATCTCTCTAATTTAGTGGCGCAAAGCGCCACATCTCAAATTTGATAGGAACACCAATCGCTCCAACTGCCAGCATAAAGCTTGGCTGAGTCAATTCCTGCTAATTTGATGGATAGCAAATTGACGCAAGCCGTTACCCCCGAACCGCAATAAACAATTATTTCTTTGGCATTTTTCACTTCTTGCCAGCGATCGTCTTGATGCTCAATTACAAAACCCTTCTCGTTAGTCAATTCCATCCAAGGATAATTAACAGCGCCCTCAATATGACCAGTAATCGGATCAATCGGTTCGCGGTCACCCCGATAGCGATCGCCTTCTCGCGCATCTATTAAAACCACATCCGGTAGATCTTTGCGAGCTTTTAACAACTCGATATCAACTACCCATTCAGTTTGTAATTGAGGAATAAAATCCCCAATTCTGGAATTAGGAATTACAGAACTGGTTTCATAATTTTGGGCTTTCCATCCAACAAAGCCACCATCTAAGATAGCAACTAGCTCATGTCCCATATAGCGCAATAACCACCAAAGTCTTGAAGCAAAGGCAAATCGAGAATCATCATAGGCAATCACCATTGTTTTACCAGATATGATTCCCATTTGTGAAAACTTAGCAGCCAATTGTTCAAAGTCAGGTAAAGGATGTCTACCACCATGTTTCTGCACAGGACTAGACAAGTCAAGATTGAGATTGAGATAATAAGCGCCCTCAATGTGGCTCTCTTGATATTGCGTAAGTCCTAAATCTTGATCCATTAGTGAAAACCGACAATCTACTACAATTATCTCTGGATTATGAAGATTTTCATGGAGCCAGTTAGCAGAAACAACAGGAGAATTATTCATGGTTTTTAATAGTTTTTAACAGGGATTTATTTATCTATTTAGAAATTAAACCATCTTGAATCCGAATAATACGACGAGTTCTCTCGGCAACATCAGGTTCGTGGGTCACTAACACAATCGTAATTCCTTGATCATTCAAGTCAGAAAGTAAATTCATCACCTCATGGGAGGTGTGAGTGTCTAAGGCTCCCGTTGGCTCATCGGCAAGAATTAAGGCAGGACGATTGGCTAAAGCACGGGCGATTGCCACCCGTTGCTGTTGTCCACCTGATAGCTGATTGGGGCGATTAGACAGGCGATCGCTTAGTCCCACTTTATTGAGAGCTTCTGTCGCGAGGCGGCGACGTTTCTCTTTAGGGATATTGGAATAAATCATTGGTAACATCACATTCTCTAGTGCGGTGGAACGAGAGAGTAAATTAAATTGCTGAAATACAAACCCAATGCGACGATTGCGAATATAGGCGAGTTCATCATCGTTATAAGTCGTTAACTCGCGGTCTTCGAGATAGTATTTCCCTGTCGATGGGCGATCAAGGCAACCAATGATATTCATAAGCGTGGATTTCCCCGAACCTGACATTCCCATAATTGCCGCATATTCTCCAGACTGAATATCTAAATCAATGCCTTTGAGAACTGGCACATCAACTTCACCGAGGCGATAGTCTTTACGGATGTTTTCTAAACGAATCATAGTATTTATCTCTAATCCTCATAGCCGTTTTCAAAGGAGTAGACACTTCTTTGAAAACAAAAAATTAAAACCGCTATATTGTGAGCGCGAAGCGCCCACAATATACTAATCACTTCTAAGAGCTTGAATCGGATCGAGTTTGGCGGCACTCTGAGCGGGAATTACTCCTGCGACTAATCCTACAACCATCGACAAACCAAAACCAGCAAACACTGCCCAAAGGGAAACTAGAAATGGAAACTGGAAAATTGTTGCCGAACTATAGGCGATCGCCACCCCTAAAGCGATCCCAACCACGCCCCCCAAACCTGACACTAAAATTGCCTCTGTGAGAAATTGATTGAGAATCGCGGCTTTCGTTGCGCCTAGAGCTTTGCGAACACCAATTTCGCGGGTACGTTCCACCACTGAAACCAGCATGATATTGGCGATGCCGATACCACCAACGATCAACGATATGGCAGCGATCGCGCCGACCATCAGGGTCAGCAATCCGACGATATTGGTAAAGGCACTGACAATATCCGTCTGGTTGACAATTCTAAAATCATCGGGCTGAGGTGGATAAATCTTATGGCGTAGGCGCAGGAGATTTGTTAATTGAAACTGCGCGGCTTCCAATTCTGACTCATCTAAGGCCTGCACCCAAAAACCACTCACAGAGATTCCTTGCAGGGCATTATTGCCCACCTGTCGCGCCGACATATTTTTTAAAGGAATATATATGCGATCGTCTTGATCGAATCCACCTGCTGCTCCTTTAGATTCCATTACACCAATCACTTGATACTGTTCGCCCTGAACACGAATTCTCTCACCGATCGCTGTACTACCACCAAACAAGTCCGAACGTACCTTAGAGCCAAGTACAACTAAAGACTTAGCATTATCAATATCTTCTTGATCAAAGTATCTACCCTCAGCAGGGAAAGTATTGCGAATAAGAGAATAGTTAATATCTGTACCGATTACCGTTGTCGAGGTGTTTTGATTTCCGTAGGAAACTTGCCGATTACGCTGTAAATAGGCTGACATCAACTTCACCGCTGGTGCTTTTGCCACTGCTAGAGCATCCGCCAAAGTCAAAGTGGAAGCAGAGCCGCCACCTTGATTAATTCCACCTGTTCTCGCTGAACCTGTGAGGACATTAATCGAATTTGTGCCAAGAGATTGTAATTGATTCTCCGTTGACTTTTGGATACCCTGTCCTATGGAAGTAATGGCAATTACCGCCGCAATACCAATAATTACACCCAGCATCGTTAGGGCTGTGCGCAGACGGTTATTCCACAGAGATTCTGCCGCCATGGTCAGAATCTCTGTAAAGGGAACTTTAGCAACTTGAATACGCGGCTTAGCAAGTGGTTTTGACCGCGATTTTGCTATTGGCTTTGACTTTTGCATAAATTTGTCGCACTATCGCATTCTTTAATAATCGCATTCTTTAATAATTTAATGAAGTGCTTCGCTCTGCGCGGCACTTCATCGAAAGTTTATCTAGCCTCTTTGTCTTTGAGGGGAAGGTGGTGTTAAGCCCGGAACCCCTCTAGGCTCAGACTTTGGACGCGAACCTTCAGGGAAAGAAACAAAGATTTTTTCATCACCCGTCAAGCCCGATTTCACTTCGGTTTTATCATCAACAGTCATACCAGTTTCAATTTGGGTAAATACAGGGGTTGTACTCTGATCAGTCTTCACATATACGCCTGTACTACCCTGCTGGCGAACGATCGCCACCGTTGGCACAACTAGCACATCCTTTAGCTGACCAGCTTTAAACTCTAAACTGGCATTCATGCCCGATCGCAACATATCCTTGTTTTTGGAAATGATTTCTGCTTTCACTTCAAAACTGGTCACATTTTGATTAACGATCGCCTGTGGCGAGATAGATACTACGCGACCAGTAAATTTTTTATTAGGATAGGCATCAACTTGAAAGGATACTTCTTGACCCACTGCAATCTGTGCAATATTCGCCTCAGCAACATTGGCGACGACTTGATTATTACTCGCTAACGCCAAAATCGAAGAAGCTGTTGCCGAGCTAACTGCACTTCCTGTAGTAGTGGGAGTCACAAATGCTCCTGGATCGGCATACTTTCGCACAACTACGCCATCAAAGGGAGCGCGAATAATTGTATCTTCTAGTTGTGATTGTACGCTTTGCAAAGAACCTGCGGCAGCGACAACTTGCGCCTGTGCGCGATCGATATCTTCAGGGCGCGATCCTGCCTTTTGCAAAGATAGGGCTTCTCTGGCCTGGGCTACCTTGGCTCGATTTGCCTCTGTGGTTGTCCTTGAGGCATCGAGATCTCTAGAAGCGATCGCTCCTTCTTTGTAAAGCTGTTGATTTTGGCGATATACGATCTCTGATTGCTCTAGTGTCGCTTGGGTATTAGTTAAGTTTGCTTGGGCTTGGGCAATATCTTGGGAACGATTACCTGCTCTCAACAAGTCAAGACTTGCTTCCGCCGCCGCCAGTTGACCATCGGCTTGTGTAACTTGTCCTATAGTATTGGACTCATCCATATACGCTAGAATTTGTCCTGTCCTAACAGTTTGCCCTTCCTTGACTAGGAGACTTTTGAGTCTACCCGAACTTTTTGGACTAACGTTAATCGATTTTTCGGGCTGAATCGTACCATT
This sequence comes from Pseudanabaena sp. UWO311, assembly GCA_943371975.1. Taxonomy (GTDB): domain Bacteria; phylum Cyanobacteriota; class Cyanobacteriia; order Pseudanabaenales; family Pseudanabaenaceae; genus Pseudanabaena. The sequence continues at coordinate 4,437 of CALRWX020000061.1, forward strand.
TGCCGTCACGATAATTGGTAAATCTATGCGTTTAATCGAAATCACGCGATCGCGCTTGCGAGATGTTTGGTTATTAGCAGGCGCGGTCAGTTGCATATAGGCATAGTAACCACCACCACCCACAGCTACAATGATTACAAATATGGCAATGCGCCATTTCCAACCTCCCATAAACCGTTTCTTAGGTTGATCTTCAGGGAAATCGGATAGATCTTCGGGAAAATCCACTTCCTTGGTTTCTAGCTCTTTCTCAGATTGCATGGGAGTTACGTAAATGATTAAGTTGGTTTAGACTTTTATACTCGATTAAACGTTCATTTTTTCTTAAGCTATCAGTATTATACCGAGCTAATTACTCAGTTTTAAAATTAGCGTATGCTCATTTTAAAATAAAAAAACAAGTAATATTTTAACCTCATGGATAACCTGAATTATGCGTCTTAGATATATACTCCGCGTTACTAAGACGCTTTTCTTAACCTATTATGCCTACATGCTCGAATATCGTGCCGAGCTTTTTATCTGGCTGCTATCCAATTCTTTACCATTTATCCTGATGGGAGCATGGCTCAAAGCATCAGAGAATGGTAGCTTTGGTTTAACTTCCCTAGAGTTTATTCGTTATTTCTTGGCAGTATTTATCGTCCGTCAATTCAATATTGTTTGGGTGATTTGGGACTTTGAGAAAGAATTAATCTCAGGACAACTTTCCCATCGCCTATTACAACCCATCGATCCATTTTGGCATCATTTGCTCCATCATATTGCAGAGCGTTGGGCCAGAATTCCCATGTTAGTAGTTTTAGTAGTACTCTTTTTTCTTCTTTATCCTCAATCGTTTTGGATTCCCTCATTATCAACAGGGTTACTAACAATTCTGATTGTGGCGATCGCCTTTCTCCTAAGATTCTTAATTCAATATACTTTTGCAATGCTTGCCTTTTGGACAGAACGAGCTAGTGCGATCGAGCAAATCTGGTTTTTGTTCTATACTTTTCTTTCAGGTATCATTGCCCCCTTAGAAGTATTCCCTCCCTTAGTTCGAGATATTGCCATGTGGACTCCATTTCCTTACATGGTATATTTTCCATCAGCAATCTTAGTGGGAAATTCTGTAAATATCTGGCAAGGAATCGGAGTCATGGCAGGATGGATGGGAATTGCCTTTTTGATCAATCGTTGGCTCTGGCGTAAGGGTATTAAACAATATTCGGGAATGGGAGCTTAGCTTATGCCGCTCACGTAGAGGGTGGTACAAGCTTCTGGGCTTAAAAAAAATGCTATATTCTCAAACAACAAATTGGCTAAAAAGCAGGATCGACAATATGAAATGGGATGAAATGAGAGAGAGTGACAATGTGGAAGATGTGCGTGGTAGCTCGTCTGACTCAAGTTCATCCCCATTGGGAATGATTGGAGGGTTGGGAGGTCTAGGGGCTGGAGGCATTGCGATCGCCGTAGTAGCCAGTCTATTTTTTAAAGTTAATCCTGCTCAGATTTTAGGTTTCCTTCCCAATACTAAGCAACCTGCACCACAGGCTCTCGTCAAACAGCCTACAAAAGATCGCGATGCTGCCTTTGTAAAATCGATTCTCGGCGATACCGAAGATACTTGGGGCAAAATTTTTAAACAACAACTTAATACTAAGTACCAAGCACCAAAGTTAGTCCTATTTGATGGTTCTGTTAATTCAGCCTGTGGTTCAGCCAAAACTTCAGCAGGACCTTTTTACTGTCCTGCGGATAAGAAAGTGTATTTAGATATGGGGTTCTTTAAATATCTAGAGGCTACGGCTGGCAGTGATGCGGATTTTGCCAGAGCCTATGCGATCGCCCATGAAGTGGGGCATCACATCCAGAATTTACGCGGTACATCCAGCCAAGTCAGACAGTTAAAGTCAAGTTCGAGCAAGGTCAAAGCCAATGAACTATCGGTACGCCAAGAACTCCAAGCTGATTGCCTAGCAGGAGTGTGGGGACATTTCACATCTCAGCGTGGCTTAATATCTGATCAAGATATTAAGAAAGCTCTGAATACAGCTACTCAAATTGGCGATGACTATTTACAACGCCAGTCTAAAAGCGGTAAGGTCGTTCCTGAATCCTTTACTCATGGCACTTCTCAACAAAGAGTAACTTGGTTTAAGCGTGGTCTCGATAAAGGAGACATTAATCAATGCGATACCTTTGCTGTCAATCAGTTATAGCTCGCGATTAATCACTATCCTAACCTCAGGTTACGTTTCACCCAAATCATTTAGGATGAATATATGGATTAAACCCACAGGGTAACCCATTACAAAATTAGCCAAACAATATGCAACCCAAAATAATTATTCATGGCGGCGCAGGTAGCACTGTTGAAAGTAAAGGCGGCTATGAACCTGTTCGTAAATCTCTATTTGCTGTTCTTGAAACCGTTTACCCAATTCTGCTCAATGGCGCTAAAGCCTTAGATGCTGTAGTCAAAGCCTGTCAAATGCTCGAAGACGATCCCAGATTTAATGCAGGCACAGGCTCTGTATTACAGTCCGATGGACAGGTACGCATGAGTGCCTCAATCATGGATGGCGATCGCCAAAGCTTTAGTGGTGTAATTAACACCGCCAGAGTCAAGAACCCCATTGATATGGCAAAGCATCTGCAATCCTGTGACGATCGCGTGTTATCCGATTTAGGTTCCGCCGAACTCGCTCGTGAGCTAGGTGTCCCGATCTACAACCCCCTCACCGATGAACGCCTCGCTGAATGGGTAGAGGAGCGTAAAACCAACTTCACACGCAAAATGGCAGATGTGGCGATGGGAACCATCGGCGCAGTAGCCCTCGATCAATATGGAAACATTTGTGCAGGCACATCCACAGGTGGACGTGGCTTCGAGCGCATTGGCAGAGTAAGCGACTCGGCAACCCCTGCGGGGAACTATGCCACCAAATTTGCAGGCGTGAGCTGTACAGGCGTGGGCGAAGATATTCTTGATGAAGGCTTTGCAACACGAGTAGTCGTGCGCGTCACCGATGGTCTAAGTCTCCAACAAGCTATTGAAAAGTCGATCAATGAAGCCAAGAGCCGCGATCGCGATTTTGGGGCGATTTGTCTAGATGCCACTGGCGCGATCGCATGGGGCAAAACCTGTCCTGTATTGTTTGCTGCATATCATGATGGCGAAAAAATGCAAGATACACTTTAAAAAGTTTAAGGTGGGCTTAGTCTGCCTTAACTTTAAAATCACGATCAAGATGCGCTAAGCTCTTGAAGAGGCATGAACTGAAACTGTATGAAAGATGTAATCGTGATCGGCGCAGGAATGGCAGGTTTAATCTGCGCTCAACAGCTAAAGCAAGCAGGACTTGATGTCACCGTTGTGGAGAAATCCGCAGGGGTTGGGGGGCGTATGGCAACTAGACGCTTGCAAGGTACTTGGGTCGATCATGGTGCTCAGCTCATTTCTGTCAAGAGTGACAGCTTCGGTAGATTCATTCGCAAACTGCAAGAAAATCGAGTTGTCCAAGAATGGACTCGCGATGTCTATCAACTGTCTTCTTTTGGTTTATTTCCCCCAAAGGATGATAACCGCCACAATCGCTATTGCTGTCCAATGGGTATGACTGCGATCGCCAAATATCTTGCCCATGAACTTACGATTACGAACAATACCCGCATTATCGGAGTTAATCACAATGACAGTGCATGGCAATTAATAACCGATCGCCAAGAAGTTTTGGAAACCAAAGCGATCGTCTCCACTATCCCTGCCCCACAATTTCTACCACTATTTGAAGAAGTCCTCGCCCCAGCCCCTAGTTTTTTACAAGCCGTACAATCTGTCAAATTTGTACCCAGTGTGACAATCATGGCTGGTTACAATGCCAGCAATGCAGTACCTATGGAGTGGCAAGCCATCAAATGCGTCAACAATCCGATCCTCGATTGGATTAGCTATGACAGCAGTAAACATCCTGACAAATCCTCCCAACCTGTTTTTGTACTCCAAAGTACCGCCGAATTTGCGAAGCAGTCTATGGAAGAGCCAGATCTAGAAATTGCTGGTAAGCCATTGTTATACCAAGCGGGCAAACTATTAGCACAATGGTTAGCCACTCCTGAATGGTGGCAAGTACATCGTTGGCGCTATGCCTTAGCTGAAGAATCTCTAGGGGTTTCTTGTTTATCCACAGCAATTCCTTCAGCCCTTGTCTGTGCAGGAGACTGGTGCGCTGGCAAGAATATCGAAGCTGCTTACCATTCAGGTATCGCGGCAGCAGAATCCGCGATCGACTTAATTAAGAATTAACCAACTATTATCATTTGCCGCTCACTACGCGGGCGGCAAATGATAATAGGCTTTGAGCAAGGGTGACAGGATCGACACCCATTTCAGTACGTTGTTGGGTAATCTCTAGGGCTGTTTGGGAATGCCACACTGTTGCAGTGATCGCAGCATCATTGGCAGATATACCTTGAGCAAATAGACCACCAATCATTCCTGCTAAGACATCACCACTACCACCTCTAGCTAAGGCAGATGTACTTTCAGGATTAATCCATACCTGTGATTGGGAAGCTTTTGGGAAAGCAATCGCAGTTCTGGCTCCCTTTAATAAAATTATGGATTTGGTGCGATTAACGGCTATTTGTAATGCTGCTATTCGTTCAACTTCGCGTAGGTCTGGAAATAAGCGACAGAATTCTCCCCAATGAGGTGTCAGAATAATCGGATTCTTTCTATTTGGTAATTGGTTAATTCCTTGAGATGTTTCTAGGGTCGCTAGGGCATTTAAGCCATCGGCATCTAGAACTAATGGACGATCGCTATTTAAGATTGCTTGAACAATTGGTAAAGCTTCTAGAGAAAGTCCACAACCGCAGACGATCGCTTGGTATTTTTGCAAATCAAGATTAGGTAATTCAGCGATCGCACCAGACTCTGTTTCAGGACAGCCAATAACTAAGGCATCGGGAAGTTGGGCGAGAATTAGGGATTTTAGAGACTGGGGAACAGCGATCGATAACATACCAATACCAGTCGCTTTTGCACCCATAGCGGCTAGTAGAGCCGCGCCGCCATATTTCTGGGAGCCAACTACTAGGAGCAAATGCCCAATTTCATACTTATGGGCGGTGGGAGGGCGCTTTATAGGTAAGAGATCGCGCATTATCCATTGCGGATCAATGCGCCACAGAGAATGTTGATCACCAAGTACCTGAAGGATCAACCTTTCAGGAATATCAAAACTAATCCTTTCCAGTTTGCCGACATAGGGAGTTGCGGTTTCCGTTAGCAAGCCCCGTTTCCATAAGCCCAAGCAAAAAGTATGGGTTGCCTTGATTGCGGTTCCCATTACATCCCCATAATCGCTATGGATCCCTGATGGTAGGTCAATACTCAGGATTGGAATCTGCCAATTATTAATCGTCTTAATGGCAATCACCACATCCCCAACCACATGACGCTCTAATCCAAATCCAAAAATACCATCAACAATCAGATCGCAGTCTCGCAAATCCTCTAAACATACAAAAGGAATGCCTAAGCTCTTGGCATAGCAACCATGCACCCTTGTTAGGGGCTTTGCTTTGGCAAAAGGTGTATAGATTTTCACATGTCGCCCTTGATGGTGCAGTTCCCGCGCCACAACTAAGGCATCACCACCATTATGTCCAGAACCAACGAGAATCCCAATATGCCCATATTTCTGAGCAGGATAGAGTTCTGTTAATCTTTGAGTGATTCGTAAAGCAACTTTTTCCATTAGTGCGGCAACGGGCATTCCTGCCTGAAAAATAAGCTGCTCGATCGCTTGCATCTGACTAGAAGTGGCGATCACCTGTGAGTCAAGAAAATCACTCATTTACGATTTGGGTGGCACAAATTTTTTGAGACTGGTTGGCAAATGATCTTGTACCCAATTTCTGACTTGAGGAAACTGAAAAGCCGCTAAACCACTACCAAGAAACAATGCAACTAAGATCAAAATAATAATAAAGGTGCGGTTAGTTTGTTGAGGAACTGCAAATTCTGTTTTTGCAGAATCTAGATCATCGTTAGTTTTAGATTGTAGATCTTCACGAGCGAAACTATTCAGGACAGGTGTTGATTCACCATATACAGTCTCAGCGATCTGCTCATCAGATAAGATATCTTCCGTATCCGCTTCATCTTCAGAAGCATCTAATGCCTTAAGTTGTTCATTTGGACTTGCCACATCTTCATTGGCATCAGCAGGGGCAAATCGACAACGCATCAGAGCAACGGTAATATTATCGTGGCCATTAAGTTCATTTGCTCGATCAATTAAATCTTGGGAACTCCGCGCAAGAGGTTTATCTTCGGTCAAAATGGGCAATAGATAGTCATCATAAATTTGCTCAACGCGATCAAAGTCACTCAATCCATCGGAACAGAGAAGCAAGACACTATCTTCATCAATAAAAAATCTTTGAACACGGGGTACAAGCATATCAGAACCTCTTGTTCCTAAAGCCTGAATCAAAGCTCCACCATCAATACGTTGTGATGAATAAGCATAGAAGTTATATCCCAAAGTAGTTTCGCGAGTTGCTACATCATCATCAAGGGTAACTTGGCGCAAATTATTGTTAGTGACGCAATAGAGACGACTATCACCCACATGCACCACATATACCTCATTACTAGGTTGTCCATGCGGACGAGGGATCACTGCCATAACTAGGGTTGTCCCCATGCGTTGCTGGGCTTGGCGTTGTTGTTGATCATTAATTGCCACAATTTGATTATTGACAACACGAGCCACCATTTCTAGCTGAGCAATAAATCCTTGGGCAGAAAAATCAGGATCATTCTCTGCTTGATGTAATAGGGTTTTGAGTTGTTGTTCAAGAGTCTTGATCGCTAGGGAACTTGCTACTTCGCCGCCATCATGTCCACCTAACCCATCACAAACGATCGCTAGGCGATCGCGCAAACTATCTGACTGTTCGGCTCGTTTTTGGCGCTTATTGTCAGGATAGCAAGCGTCTTCGTTATGATCGCGTTGTTGACCAACATCGGTAGAACTAGCAATACGCACTGTCAGAGGCTGGTCTTGCATCACCTTGAGTGCCAATTTATCGAGATAGGCGATCGCGCTTTTTATGTCATGTTCTCCACGCCCCAAACTATAGAAAAACTCGGTGAGCGGTTCGGCTATTTCAGGCTTAGCAAAATCTAGCCACTGTACCCAAATGTCTCCTAACTGCGATATATGTACAGCCGCAACATCTGCCTGTAACTCCAATAGACGCACCCACATGCCATCAACGCGCACCAATTTCGGCTCGATCAAAGTGCGGGTCATATTTTGTTCGGCAAGAGGTTCCCAGAGATTGAGGACTTGCCAAAGTAGATTAATTTGGCGTAATGCCGATACTTGCTGCCATGCTTCAGCCAAGGTTGGGAAAAGATTGCCTTGGCGATCAATTGGCACATTTTCTAATAAAAAGATTTCCGAAAGATTGAGTTCTTCGCCTAGGAGCAATAAACCGTAGGGACGTGGCAAATGCAGACTTAAGCGTGATAGCTTGAGGTAAGACACCACATAGGTCTGAAATTCAAGGGGCAACTCTGGTAGCGAGAATATATCGGTGTCAACAACAATTTGTGAGGAAATAACACGATAGCGATCGCCGACTAAAGAAGCAGGAGGGAATACTTCGGTATCAAGTCCCACTGCCCAAAGATATTGTTGCTCAACTGCCGTAGTTTGCTCTTGATTTTCCATGAAGATATTAGTTACTTATCAAACTCAGTGGTGAATATATAGGTGAACCTAAGGTATGTCTAAAGCATCACAGTATGCACTGTAATAGTTGGAGAAAATACAGTATCAAGTGTTTAGTCTATTTCTTCAAGAGACTTTTGGCTATTGTAGCTAAACAAAGTCATAACTATAGTCGATTTTGTGATGTTTTGAGCTTTTCTAAGTCTATAAAAAATAAGGTTTGGTCTAACTTAATACTAGATTTTCTGAGAATCTAGGTATGGTAAATGGTTAAACTCTTAATTTATAGAAGTTAAATTTAAGAATCCAAATTTAATAATTACTTAATAATTGCTTTCTATGCTGTGCATTTTTTAATTTAGTTTTATTTTTTTGCAATTTACTTTCGATTTTTATCAAAAAACCTTTATTTATTACCTTTTAGTACTTTTTCAACATTATTTCTTTACCACAGACTATGAAACCTCAACTTACCCATCGTGAACAAAAAGTTCTGTGGGCAACCATCGACCACTATATTCAAACGGCGGAACCAGTTGGTTCTAAAGCTTTGATCTCTGAGTATGACTTTGATATTAGCTCAGCCACAATTCGCAATGTTTTGAATACGCTCGATCGCAGTGGTTTTTTGTATCAGCCACACATATCGGCAGGACGTGTTCCCTCGGACTCTGGCTATCGAGTTTATGTTGATAAATTAATCGATCCTGCCAGTGAATTAACCTATAGTACTCACAAATTTCTCGCCAGTAAAAGCGATCGCCTCGGTAAGTCTAGTCTCGATGGTGTATTACGCGATGTTGCCCAAATTTTGGCAACTCTAAGCGGCTGCATCGCCGTCATTACTGCCCCCAATATGCAAACCATGCGGATCAGGCATTTGCAATTAGTGATGGTAGATGAGCGCAAGATTATGGCGATCGCGGTTAGTGATACTTACCACACTGCCTCGGTAACAATGGATTTGCCTAGTGAAACCAAGTCAGAGGTGTTAGAAGGTGAGTTAAATATTCTCAATAATTTTTTAAATGAACATTTGCGGGATAAAAACTGGTCAGAACTAAGTAGCGCTTTGCAATGGGACGATCTTGATCGGCAGTTTCAACAATATGCGGTGTTATTGCAGCAGTCCTTGCAGCAAATCATGAGGCTATGCGATCGCACTGCCTTAGGACAAATGTTTATTAGCGGCTTAACGGAGCTATTGCGTCAGCCCGAATTTTCTAATTTGCAACAGGTACAAAATATTGTGCAGTTACTCGAAGCCGATCGCGCTTCATTAATGGCACTCATTGTCGATCAACCCACTCCTTCTGCTAACTCCGTTAGTATTCGCATCGGTTCCGAGATCTCTATTGAGCCGATTCAGAACTGTACTTTTATTTCTAGCACTTATCTCTGTGACGATAAGCCTGTCGGGACGGTGGGTGTATTAGGCCCCACTAGGTTGGGTTATACAAGGGCGATCGCTTCTGTACAGGCAGCCGCGCTACATCTCACCGATGCGATTAGTAAATGGTAAAAAAGATTCCAATAATCCAGTCAGGTGCGTAACTAATTTGTGTGGTTTAAATAATTAGCGGTGTGTTGCGAAGCCACACACCGCTAATTATTGACTGAGAAGTTAAGTACGATTTTACCAGCCAAAAACTGAGGCGATCGCATGTTTCGCAGTATCACTTTTCCTAGTGTCGTCATTATTAGATTCATCGATCAGTTCTTCTGTACAGAAAGTCGCTTGACTGAATCCCCCGAAGCGTTGCACGGTACTAGCTCTTGCCCGCACATTGGGCGTGGGAAACCAGAAACGCTCATAGGAACTCATGGAAGGATAATCCGTGATTAATACAAGCGCCTCTTCATCATCAATTTCATAACGCCCAATCACTGGCATTACTTCTGCATAGCCAACTTCGCGTAACAGTTTGCCTTTACGACCTGTCTCATCATCTGGCACAAGGGCAAATACTGTCTCTCCTGAGTGGGTTTCTCCATCTTCCTTATCCCATGCCATCGTCCCATCCCATTTAACATAGGCTCCACCGATCGCGGTGCTAGGTTCGATTTCGTGCATTTGACAAATTTCGCTCACCTTAAAATCGTCAGCATTAAGGGGATTAACGAAAATTTCCGATCCACCCCTTTCAGCGCGGCGAAAGGCAAGGTGATGGGTAGTGCGTTGCGATCGCCATTTGCCTGCACTCTTTTGAAAAAATTCTAATGCGTTCATGTTAATAAATTAAAAATCTAATTATTCTTATGTTAATGCTAAAGCTTTCTATAACATACAGCGCTTTGCGCTCAACCTCAAACCAAGAGACTTTTTTGAAAGTGTTGGGAAGCAACACTTTCGAAAAAAAGTCTCTTGTGGTTCGTTATAACGAGTTCCAACGTTCAGCAGCCGAGGCGATCGCTTTATCACTAGGTTTTTCTTTGAGCATCGCCAATTGTAATTCTTCGTAAATAATTTTTCGTAGTTTCTCAATATCTTTGGCTGGTGGAATCAAGACTTCCGATTGTGATAGTTGTGAGGCACTGATTGCCCGTGCCCGATCAAGTAATGGCGCATCTTTGGATGTTTCTGTAAAATAGCGATCGCTCACACTCTTGATCGTCGAAGGTAACGAATTCTCAATCTTAGAAAAACTAAGCTGATTGTCGGCGTTAGTCAAATAGAGAGCAAATTTAGCCGCTAGAGCTTGATTAGTGGAGGTAGTTGGTATAGATACATTCATTACTGCCGCGCTCTTTTTATCCGTTGAGCCTGTAATCTGTACGCCCACATCGGTGACTTTTGCAATTTCTGGTGCATTCAGAGCAACGGTTTTTAAAAACTGAGGGCCAGTTAATAAAATGGCTAACTCTCCTGATTGATATAGCTCGATCGCTTTGCGATGTCCTTCCGTCAAGATTTCGCGAGGGATCAATTGCTTCTCAAATAGATTTACCCAATATTCAAAGGCAGCTTTGCCTGCCGCATCATTAAAGGCAGCTTTACCATTAGCATCCAGCAACTTCATACCCATTTGCACCATCGCCTCCAGAACTTGTCCACCATCCATCGTCAGCAAGAAGGCATATTTACCCGTTTTAGCTTTAATTTGTTCAGAGACTTTAGTGAGTTCTTGAAAGGTTTTTGGTGGCTTGTTTGGATCTAAGCCAGCCTTTTCAAAGAGAGCACGATTGTAAATAGTGATGTCGGTTGATACATACCAAGGCAATCCAAAGGTCACGTTATCTAGCTGATTCGCTTTCCAAATATTGGGGAAATAGCTAGATTGTTCTGCTTCCGATACGGTTTTTCCCATATCCACCAAAGCTTTTTTCTCCGCGAGCTTTGAGGCAAACTGAGGATTGAGATTCACAACATCAGGGGCAGTCTTTCCCGCCACAGAACTGAGAATTTTGGTTTCCATTTCTCCCCAAGGAATATCCACCCATTCTACTTCTGCTGTTGGATTCTCTTTGACAAAGGCATTAATTAAGTCCGTCATATACTTATCAAATTGCGGCTTTAATTGCATTGTCCAAAAGACAATTTTACTTTTACCTGAAGCCGTTGTGGATGTGGTGGTTTGCGCTCCACAGGCTCCTAATAAAAATAAAGCTGAGAAGCCAATAAATTTACGGCGATTGAGATTTTGCATGGGATTAATTGATTATAGAAATACATGAATATTACAAGCTGGCGTTACGTGGATGCTTGCAAGACCCTCACCCTTTCCCTTAAAGGGAGAGGGGGGTGAGGGCGATATTCGTTCCACGTAAAATCAGTTACAAATATTAAAACGATAGAGGTAAAGCCTCTATCATTTTAATATTTGTAGAGTCAAAGATTGCCTAAAGTTTAGCGTAACATTATTGTCCTTAGGCGGAACATCGCTAAAGGCTTCAAAATATTTCTGAGCTACTTTAGGGAAATTTGGGAAATGAAAATTAGCATCTCCATCAGCAATATATGCCCAGAAATAACGCAAATCAGGCGTGAGAGTTTCGGCAATCTCTAGGGGTAGATTTAGTGGTGGATGTGTAAGTAATCGCAATACAAATGGATGAGAATGATTTCCCATCCATTCCCGCGAGAAATGTAAAAAATCCTCATGCTCAGGAATTGATTTGACTCGAAAAGATTCTACTTCTAGGCGATCGCCTAATTCATCGGAAATATAGTTGAGAACGCGGTAGGGATGGGGATAACTGACAAGTGAGCCAGTGGTGATGTCATAGAAATCGTAGCGATCGCTATAGGCGATATCTTGTACATGGAGATGTCCTGTAAAGACTAACTTTACATGCGCCTTATGTAAAATTTCGCATAATCGCTCAGTATTACCGAGCATATAGCGCTTTCCAAGAGCATTATGGGACTGATCATGCATATGCTCCAGAACATTATGATGAATCGTCACTAAGTTCAATTCATAATCCTTGCGATCAAGAACTGCTTCTAGCCATGCTAATTGTTCTTCATCAATCCAACCAATCTGCTGCCCTTGATCGTCAAAGAGATTAGAATTTAATCCAATCAAGCGAACATTAGGCAATACTTCGCATTCATAATAAAGTTTATGAGGTTCACTAATTCCATTCTCAAAACCAAACTTAGCGTAGTGCGGCGTAAATTTTTCAAAGGTTTCGACCTTTGGGACATCATGATTTCCTGCGATCACATAGACTGGATAAGGCAGTTTTGCTAGTCTCTCTGCCAGCCATTGATGGTTCTCTGGTTCTCCATGCTGGGTAAGATCTCCAGGTAATAGTAAAAAATCTAAGTCTAGGTTAGCAAGATGGGATAGCACCTCTTCAAATGCAGAAATGCTGTACTCGACAAGATGGAATCGCGCAGGATGTTGCCAAATCGTGTGGGGCAATGCAATATGTAAATCCGAGGCGATCGCAAATTTAAACTTAAGTGCCACCTAGATCCAAACCATAAATAATTACTTTTTGATTATAGGCTATAGCTATATCCATTGACTTGCGAGAGTCAGCCCCAAAGGTGTGAGACTCTCACAAGCCGAATACTTTTTAAATACTCCAAACAATTAGCAAAGAACCTGCAATGTAGGCAAAAGCCTCAATTAAGCCTGCCCCAAGATTTGGAATTTCTTGGCGCACAATTTCTTCGGAAATTTTGACCCCAGGGACAAGAACTAGATCGGCAACCCACCGAATTAGTGCGAGCATTAATAGTCCAAAGGGAAGCGCTAGGACATACAACATAAAACTAATTGCCCAGCTTTCAAACTCAGGTAGAAATGTCCCATGGACAACATTACCGATCGCGATTAGTAAACCCGCAAAAGCAACTCCTGCCGCAGGATTATTATGTTCTTGAATCGCTTTAAATACGTCATAACCAGCGATCGCTGAATAACAAAAACTTGCCAGTACTAAGGTCGTTAAACCGATCGCATAACTAGCTAAACCAACTAACCAAGTTCCTGAATCGCCACCCATTGTGGAGCTGATAATAATGCCATTGGCAACATGACAACCTAACTCAAGGGCAGCTGCACCAAAATTACGCTCTTCGCGAATTTCTCGCGCACTGTCGCAGCGCTGCAAGATAAAGCGATCGCATACAACTCCACCAATCCACATTAACCCAATCACTAACAGCCCATACAGAGCCAGATTGATCAAAGTATTTTGCCAACCGAAAACTGATTTAGTAAGCGCACTTCTAAGTGCGATCGCGATGCCTAAATAGTATCCAACTAGAGACAAGGCAACTGCTGAGTTGTCTCGCACAAATAATTCAATATTTAATTCAAGCTGACGGCGAAATAGCTTTTGATAAACAAACTGTCCAACCCAAAATAGAGCAAAGCCAATGGCAATCTCCACAGCAATCAAAGGCGATCGCCCTATTTCTTGCAAAACTCTTTCCATAGGTTTGTTATGGCTTCAATACTGATATAGCAATGTAAAATGACTTAAAACCCGTATTTCGTCGTAGGGGCAATTCAAGAATTGCCCCTACGATACGTTCTTTTGAGTAAATCCTACTCTTTATGGCAAGACTGACAACAGCTATAACTATTTTGTTATTCTAACTACAGTGCCACAAGTGCCTACAGTGCCACAAGTGCATCAACCAAGATTCAATAGTAGCTAATTCATCAGTCAAGACCCACCGCAATGACCACAACGCCAATCGCCCCAAGAACAATTCCACAGCCCGCACTCATCAACCGTCCCGATGCATTAGGACGGTTTGGTATCTTTGGCGGTAAATATGTCCCCGAAACTCTCATGAGCGCTCTTACTGAGCTAGAAGCCGCCTTTTATCATTACAAAAATGATCCAGATTTTAATAATGAGCTAGACGGCTATTTGCGGGACTATGTGGGCAGACCTAGCCCCCTATATTTTGCGGAGAGATTGACACAGCATTACGGAACCGCCCAAATTTATCTCAAGCGCGAAGATCTCAACCACACAGGCGCACATAAAATTAATAATGCTTTAGCTCAAGCGTTGCTGGCGATTCGTATGGGCAAAAAGCGTGTAATTGCGGAAACAGGAGCAGGACAGCATGGAGTTGCGACTGCCACAGTTTGCGCCCGCTTTGGTTTGCAATGTGTGATTTATATGGGTGTGCAGGACATGGAGCGCCAATCCCTCAACGTGTTCCGCATGAAGCTCATGGGTGCGGAAGTACGTCCCGTAGAGGCGGGTACTGGCACACTTAAGGATGCTACTTCCGAAGCAATTCGAGACTGGGTAACAAATGTAGTTGATACCCATTACATTCTGGGTTCCGTGGCAGGTCCTCATCCCTATCCAATGATTGTGCGCGATTTTCATGCTGTGATTGGCAAAGAAAGTCGCCGCCAGAGCCAAGAAAAATGGGGCGGCTTACCCGATATTCTCCTTGCCTGTATTGGTGGTGGATCGAATGCAATGGGTTTATTTCATGAATTCGTGGATGAGCCTTCCGTCCGCTTGATCGGTGTAGAAGCAGCAGGTAAAGGTACAAATACTGAGTTTCACGCGGCAACCCTGACTCTGGGGCGTGTAGGTGTCCTACATGGTGCGATGAGCTATCTTCTGCAAGATGAGCAAGGGCAAGTGCAAGAAGCTCACTCTATTAGTGCAGGTTTGGATTACCCTGGGGTGGGTCCTGAGCATAGCTATCTCAAGGATCTCGGTCGTGCGGAATATTACAGTGTCACCGATCAAGAAGCTCTTGATGCATTCCAACGTCTGTCTCGTCTAGAAGGAATTATTCCTGCTTTGGAAACAGCCCATGCGATCGCCTATCTAGAAACCCTTTGCCCACAATTAACGCCCGATCAGCGACTTATTATTAACTGCTCTGGACGTGGAGATAAGGATGTTAATACGGTAATTCAGCATTTACATCTCTAACTATAAAAAACGCCGTGCTTCGCGCGGCGTTTTTTGTATTTGGAATCCCCTAGACTAGTAACAAATCTTGACGTTTACTTATGCCAGACCATACTCATATCCATGTTAGAGGTGCGAGACAGCACAACCTCAAAAATGTAGACCTGACGATTCCCCGCGATCGCCTGATCGTGTTTACAGGTGTATCTGGCTCTGGCAAATCATCCCTCGCCTTTGACACGATTTTTGCTGAGGGTCAGCGCCGCTATGTGGAATCGCTCAGCGCCTATGCTCGGCAATTTTTAGGACAAGTCGATAAGCCTGATGTAGACTACATCGAGGGCTTAAGTCCCGCGATTTCCATTGACCAAAAATCTACTTCCCATAATCCGCGATCAACGGTCGGCACGGTTACGGAGATTTACGACTACTTGCGCTTATTATTTGGTCGCGCAGCTTCTCCCCACTGTCCGATCTGCGATCGCAATATCGCGCCTCAGAGCATCGATCACATGGTTGATACGATTATGGAGTTAAGCGATCACACACGCTTCCAATTACTCGCGCCCGTGATTCGCGGCAAAAAGGGAACCCATAAAAAATTATTAGCGAGTCTTGCTTCGGAAGGTTTTGGTAGAGTTCGCATTGATGGAGAAGTGCGGGAACTCAGCGACAATATCGAACTGGATAAGAATAAACTCCATGATATTGAAATCGTCGTTGATCGCTTAGTTCGCAAGGATGATATTCAAGAGCGATTAACGGATTCCCTCGCCACCTGTTTAAAACGTGCGGAAGGAATTGCGATGGTAGAGATTTTAAATCCCTCACCCTCAGCCCTTGTCCCAAAGGGCGAGGGGAGCAAGAAATCTAAGCAAGAAAGCAATATTTTGACTTTTTCAGAAAACTTTGCCTGTCCAGAACATGGCGCAGTCATGGAAGAACTATCACCCCGTATGTTCTCCTTCAATTCTCCCTATGGTGCTTGTCCTGCCTGTCATGGATTGGGAAGTATTAAAACCTTTAATCCTGAATTGATCGTTCCCGATCCCTCTTTACCTGTATATGCAGCGATCGCACCTTGGGCAGACAAAACCCATACCTATTACATTTCGCTTCTATCCAGTGTCGGTGAATATGCAGGTTTTGAAATTAACACACCTTGGGAAAAGCTCTCTCAAGCCCAGATTGACATTATTTTCTACGGCACAACGGAGAAAATTTTAATCAAACCTGACTCCTTTTATCGAGAGCGCAGTGAGGGCTATCACAAACGTTATGAAGGGGCGATCACCATCCTCGAACAGCAGTACAAAGAGGCGGGCGAATCGCAACGACAAAAGTTAGAGAATTATCTAATCGAGCAAACCTGTGCCACTTGCGAAGGTACACGCCTCAAGCCCGAATCCCTTGCCGTTCGCATTGGGGGCTATAACATCGTCGAGTTTGTAGCTGCTCCCATTGGCACTTGCTTAGATCGTCTCAAAAATCTCGATCTTGATGCCAGAACAAGACAAATCGGCGATCGCGTATTGCAGGAAATCGAAGCTCGATTGCAATTTTTATTAGATGTCGGTTTAGATTACCTAACCCTTGATCGTTCCACCATGTCGCTCTCTGGCGGTGAAGCCCAACGTATTCGCCTTGCTACCCAGATCGGCTCAGGACTGACAGGAGTTCTCTATGTATTAGATGAACCGAGCATTGGCTTACATCAAAGGGATAACTCGCGATTGCTAGCCACACTGACGAAACTGCGGGATATAGGAAATACTTTAATTGTGGTTGAACATGATGAAGAAACTATTCGTGCTGCTGATTATCTCGTAGACATCGGACCAGGGGCAGGTGTGCATGGGGGGCGAATTGTCGCTCAAGGTAGCGTCAAGGATATTGAGATGCATCCTGAATCCCTCACAGGTGCATATCTTTCCAAACAAAAACAAATTTATACACCTGTGGAACGGCGCGAAGGCAATGGCAAGCATTTAGAAATTTGCAATGCTCATTTGAATAATCTGAAGCATGTTAATGTCCAAATTCCTCTCGGAAAATTAGTTTGCATTACAGGCGTATCAGGCTCTGGCAAATCCACCTTAATTAACGACCTGCTCCACCATTCCCTCGAACATAATTTTTCACGCAAAGTGCCAGTTCCTAAAGGTATTGATGAAGTCAAAGGGCTAAAACACCTTGATAAATTTATCGTCATCGATCAATCCCCCATCGGACGCACACCCCGCTCCAATCCTGCCACCTATACAGGACTATTTGATGTGATCCGTGAAACCTTTGCGCTGACAAATGCGGCGAAAACTCGCGGCTACAAAGCAGGACAATTTTCGTTCAATGTTAAGGGTGGACGTTGTGAAGCTTGTTCAGGTCAGGGCGTAAATATCATTTCTATGAATTTTCTGCCCGATGTCTATGTGCAGTGTGATGTCTGCAAAGGGGCAAGATATAACCGCGAGACGCTGCAAGTTAAGTACAAAGAAAAAACGATCGCCGATGTCCTTGATATGACCATCGAACAAGCGATGCACTTTTTCGAGAATATTCCCTCCGCCCACGCCAAATTGGGAATGCTTGTGGATGTGGGCTTAGGCTATGTCCGTCTCGGTCAGTCGGCTCCCACGCTCTCAGGCGGCGAAGCCCAACGGGTGAAACTTGCCACCGAATTAGCGCGACGAGCCACAGGTAAAACCCTTTATCTAATCGATGAGCCGACCACGGGTTTAAGCTTTTATGATGTGCATAAGTTGCTAGATGTTATGCAACGCCTCGTTGACAAGGGCAATAGCATCATCACAATTGAGCATAATCTCGATGTAATACGCTGTGCTGATTGGATTATTGATCTGGGACCCGAAGGAGGCGATCGCGGTGGCGAGGTTGTTGCTGAAGGTACACCCGAACAAGTGGCTAAAGTTAAGAAATCTTACACTGGTAAATATCTCAAGCAAGTTTTAGCCGAATATCCTCGTACTAAAAACTAACTGTAGTGCGGCGTAGCCGCACTACAGTTAGGCGTTTCTTTACTAAAATGCCCCAACAAATAAAATCAATCTAAAAACTTGATTTTCGCCTCAAATATTAATTTGTTTTAAGTTATCTCACAATCTGATCATTGAATGTAAACCACTACGATAAACTTGGTTTTAAACATCCCGTGCCTTAATAGGTACATATATTGATTGGAGCAGTAGCAATATGTCTCATGCAGTCAAAATTTATGACACCTGCATCGGCTGCACCCAATGCGTGCGTGCATGCCCCTTGGATGTTTTGGAAATGGTTCCTTGGGATGGATGTAAAGCGGCTCAAATCGCTTCTTCTCCACGCATCGAGGACTGTGTTGGTTGTAAGCGTTGCGAAACTGCTTGCCCCACTGACTTCCTGAGCATCCGTGTCTATCTAGGTGCTGAAACCAGCCGTAGCTTGGGTCTAACTTACTAATTACGAATTATTTAATTACAAATTATGAATTTTTAATTCTTGATTTTTAATTTCTAATTTTTAATTAAGCTAGATTCTTGTTTATTTTTTGTTAAGTGCAATTATTTTTTATCCTGCATTTGAATTAAGGTGTGTCATTTGGCACTCCTTAATTGATTTAAAGAAAAAGCCCCGCATAGCGGGGCTTTTTCTTAGGTTTTTATAAAGATAATGATTTGCGCTGCTATAAATTTAGGTTTTGTCATGCTTCATGTCTTTGATCGCCTACCCGATGGTTTACTAGATCTAGAATCTAATCAACTTTTTCAATTACTTAAGTACCCTACGCTAATCCATTTAGAAGGCGATCGCCGCCCCCCATTATTTGTTTCGATTTTGTTACATGGCAATGAAACTACGAGTTGGCTAGCGATCCGTGAATTACTGCGAAAATATCAAGACAAAAGGCTGCCGCGATCGCTATCAGTATTTATCGGTAATATTTCAGCAGCAAGATATCGCCTCAGACATTTACCCAATCAGCCTGACTACAATCGCATCTGGCAAACAGGAGATTCACCAGAGCATCATATGGCGCAACAGGTAATAAATGAAATGCGATCGCGTGGGGTATTTGCCAGCATCGATGTGCATAATAATACGGGTCGGAATCCGCATTATGGCTGCATTACTCATTTAGAGAAGGATTTTCGGAAGCTTGCCAGATTATTTGGCAAAACCGTTGTTTATTACACCAGTCCCAAAACTGTTCAATCCTTTGCTTTTGGGCATTTTTGCCCCTCCATTGTTGTGGAATGTGGACAGCCCGATCTTGCCGACGGCACAGCACACGCTTTGGAATATGTAGAAACTTGCCTCAATCTCGATAGCTTTGATAGTCTGCCCGATGAGTTAATCGATGATATTGATTTGTTTCACACGGTGGCGATCGTCAAAGTCCCTGAAGAAATTAATTTCAGTTTTGCGGGTAATCCTGACGATGACATCACTTTTCCCGACGGAATGGATTGCCTCAATTTTTGTGAATTACCGATGGGGGCAAACTTTGGCAAAGCTAAAACTGATAAAGCCTATTTATCGGCCGTGAGTGAAGATGGTGAAGAAAAAAGCGAACGCTATTTCCAGATCGAAAACGGCGAAATTAAATTAAAAGTTGCGGCAATGCCATCGATGCTAACTCTCGACACCGATATCGTTCGCCAAGATTGTCTCTGCTACTTGATGGAAAGAATACAGCGTTTTGCACTTAATTAAACCCCAGAGAAATTTTGGGAAGAGGCGCGCCGCGCCTCTTCCCAAAATTTCTCTATACTACTCAAAGTCTCAATAGGCTGTATCGAGGAAGGTGTAGATAATCTTCTATACCATCACTGCAACTTTTCCAGTTTGTGTATAGGGCTGTGGTATCGGTTGCCCATCTTCTTGTAGCACTTCTAAATAGCGCTACAGCTTCTTTAATATTTTCTTGCACTTCTAAAAAAGTGTCACCAATACTCACACAACCAGGTAAATCGGGAATATATGCACCCCAGTTAGTTACGCCGCGTTCGTAAATCACTGTGTACTCAATCATTTTTTATCCTAATTTTGCTTGTTTCCAAATTGATGATAGCGTCCCTATTGGGATGTCGTCACTTAACTTTCCAGGTACAACTTCGATACCTAATTTGCTTTGATGTTTGAAAACACAATGACTGCCTCTGGTGCGGTCTATGTACCATCCATCATTTTCAAGAATTTTGATAACTTCTTTAACCTTCATATAGCAAATTTTAGTCTAGTGAGGTACAGTAGCAGGAATGAGTAAACCAAGAGAGAAAATCTGAACTAGAAAGACTATTAAAAGCATCTTCAAGAGAATTGAGCAAATCAGGATAATTTCTTGCACCAATAGACCGCAAAATACTCTT
>CALRWX020000062.1:0-24775 GCA_943371975.1 Pseudanabaena sp. UWO311
TCGACTTACCGCAAACCTATCTGCTACTTCATTCATCGTGGTTTTTCCTTTTTGATAGCCTGCGATTACTCGTTCTCTCAAATCCAGTGAATACGCTTTTCCTGTTTGCATTTTCTCTCCATTTTACTTTGCTCATGCTCATTTGAAAACCGCTATAACTACTACCGCGATCGCCTGTTGACTTTTGAAAAAGGTGAAGCGGAATGGAAGACATTGGGGGAGATTGCGAATATTAAAAATGGCAAGGATTGGAAGAATTTAGATACAGGTGAAATCCCTGTATATGGTTCTGGTGGCATTATGGCTTATGTCAACAAATTTGCTTACAATAAGCCGACGGTTTTGATTCCAAGAAAAGGTTCAATCACAAATATTTTTTATGTTGATTACCCGATTTGGAATGTTGACACTATTTATTACACAGAAATTGATACTTCGCAAATTATTCCAAAATTCTTCTTCTATTACATGAAGACCGTAGATTTAATGAAATTAGATACAGGTTCAGGTAGACCAAGCCTTACCCAAGCTATTTTGAATGTAATACCTATCCCTATTCCACCCCTCGCCGAACAAGCCCGCATCGTTGCCATTCTCGACAAATTCGACACCCTCACCCATTCCATCAGCCAAGGCTTGCCCCGTGAAATTGCCTTGCGTCAAAAGCAATACGAATATTACCGCGACTTGTTGTTAAGCTTTCCCAAAGCGGAGGAAGGGGCAAGCAATTAATTTCTAGGTAGGGGCAGAGCATTCCTGCAACTATTGATGCTTATCACTAGATTTGGGATACAGGAATGCTCTGCCCGAAACTTAACGCGATCGCAAGTTAATCCTCAACTGCGGAGAGGGTAGAGCATTTGCGAATCGAGATTCTAGCGAAAAGTTGAGAAATTGTAGCGCAATCTGATCCAAAACTCTGAGCACTGCCGAGAGAATTACCATTTCAGGCAAAACTCCATGATATTGACACTTTAGAGGACAAAAAATAGCGAATTTTCTGATGTCCTCAAACAGATTCAGGAATGCCGACAGCAATTTGTTTACATATTGACAACTAGTTGTCAATATGTAAACATGGATACTAATAATAGGAATCTAACTGCAAAAAGAGATAAATCGTGACTCATGACAAACTTGCATTTACAAGGAAGATCCCGTGCATCTTATCTCGGTCGGAAAACTGATTAAATCTGCTGCTCAACACCCTAATACAGTCGAAATAGTTAAAAACTTCGCCAAAAAAGTTGAGAACTCTAACTGGAAAAACCTGATCGATGTGCAAGCCGACTATCCATCTGCCGAAGCCGTTGGTAGGTTTACAGTTCTCAATATTAAAGGCAATAAATATCGCCTAATACTGGCGATCGACTACGAAAGCCAAGTCGCATACTTTAAATACTTTCTCAACCACGCTGACTACAGCAAGGATGAATGGAAAAATGACCCTCACTATTAACCGAGATAGCTATGTAGAGTTGCTTAATAGATACGAAATCAGTCCAAAGATCATCGAAACGCAGCCAGAATACGAGCATTTTCTTACGGTGACAGAAAATCTTCTATCTAAGCGGCATGAACGCACCGAAGCCGAAACGGCTCTATTTATGTTGCTGGTAAAACTCATTCGAGACTATGAAGAAAAAGCCTATTCTTTTCAGGAATGGATAAACACCAAGCCCCATGAATTCTTACAGCATTTAATGGAAGCACGGGAAATCAAGCAAGTTGAACTAGCTAGAGCAACTGGTTTAAATAAAGGACTAGTATCAGCAATACTTAGTGGCAAAAGAGAAATTAGCAAAACTCAAGCCAAGAAATTGGGAGAATACTTTAATGTTTCTCCTGCTGCTTTTATTTAATGAGGTTGATTCATGACCAACTACAACGCGATCGCCGAATCCAATAACTTCATCATTCTGGAACAATACAGCAAGCAACCGAAAGTTAGCGACAGCTACCAAAGCGAATACGATTTGGAGGGCGAGTTTATTCAGGATTTAATCCAGCAAGGCTATGAATACCTGCCCAGCGTCACCAACCCGCAAGCCATGCTAGCCAACGTGCGCGAGCAGTTACAGACCCTCAATCATGTGCAGTTTAGCGAAGGCGAATGGCAGCGCTTTGTCGAAACCTATTTAGATAAACCTAGCGATGGCATTATCGATAAAACCCGCAAAATCCATGACGATTACATCCATGATTTTGTATTTGATGATGGTCGCATTCAAAACATCTACCTCCTCGACAAAAAGAACCTTGCCCGTAATAAAGTCCAAGTGATCAAGCAATTTGAACAAAAGGGTAAACAAGCCAACCGCTACGATGTCACCATCTTAGTAAACGGCTTACCCCTCGTACAAGTAGAACTAAAAAAACGCGGCGTAGCCATTCGGGAAGCCTTTAACCAAGTCCATCGCTACAGCAAAGAAAGCTTTAACGCCGAACATTCCCTATATAAATATTTGCAACTATTTGTCATTTCCAACGGAACCAATACCCGCTACTTTGCCAACACCACCCAGCGCAATAAAAATAGCTTTGACTTCACCATGAACTGGGCGAAAGCCGATAACAACCTGATCAAAGACCTCAAAGACTTTACCGCCACCTTTTTTCAGAAAAATACCCTGCTCAGTGTCTTATTGCAGTATTCAGTATTTGATGTGAATGACACCTTACTGGTGATGCGCCCCTACCAGATTGCCGCCACCGAGCGCATTTTATGGAAAATCAACAGCGTCTACCAAGCCAAACAATGGAGCAAAATTGAGAGCGGCGGCTACATCTGGCACACCACAGGCTCAGGCAAAACCCTAACCAGCTTTAAAGCGGCACGACTGGCGACGGAGCTAGAGTTTATCGACAAAGTGTTTTTTGTGGTCGATCGCAAAGACCTCGACTTCCAAACCATGAAAGAATATCAACGCTTTTCGCCCGATAGCGTCAATGGCTCTGATAGCACGGCGGGGCTGAAGCGTAATTTGGATAAAGACGACAACAAAATCATCGTCACCACCATCCAGAAGCTGAATAACCTGATGAAAACCGAAAGCGACCTAGCCATCTACAACAAGCAGGTCGTGTTTATTTTTGATGAATGCCACCGCAGCCAATTTGGTGAGGCGCAGAAGAACTTACGGAAAAAATTCAAGAAGTTTTATCAGTTTGGATTCACTGGCACGCCCATTTTTCCGCAAAACGCCTTGGGCGCAGACACCACCTCCAGCGTATTCGGTCGTGAATTACATTCCTATGTGATCACCGACGCGATCCGTGACGAAAAAGTGCTGAAGTTCAAGGTGGACTACAACGATGTGCGCCCAAAATTCAAAGCCATTGAAACCGAGCAGGACGAGCAAAAGCTAAACGCCGCCGAAAACAAACAAGCCCTATTACACCCCGATCGCATTCGAGAAATTTCCCAATACATCTTGAATAACTTCCGCCAAAAAACCCACACTTCGGCAAAGCTCAGTGACCACCGCTTGCAAGGAGGAGGCAAAGGCTTTAATGCCCTGTTTGCGGTGAGCAGTGTGGATGCTGCCAAGCTGTATTACGAAGCGTTTAAGCAGTTGCAATCTCAAGACCCCCCTCTAACTCCCCCTTTGAAAGGGGGAGAACCAGCCTCAGTAAGCATCCCCCCTGCTAAGGGGGGAATGAGGGGGTACAAAAACCCCTGAAAATCGCTACCATTTTCTCCTTTGCAGCCAATGAAGAACAAGAAACCGTGGGCGAAATTTTGGATGAAGGTTTTGATGTATCAGCCATGAACAGCAGCGCCAAAGAATTTTTAGGCGTGGCGATCGCTGACTATAACGCCCTGTTTAAAACCAACTTCAGCGTCGATAGCAACGGTTTTCAAAACTACTACCGCGATCTTGCCAAGCAAGTAAAAGCCAAAGAAATCGATCTGCTGATCGTAGTTGGCATGTTCCTGACTGGTTTTGATGCGCCTACGCTCAACACGCTGTTTGTGGACAAAAACCTGCGCTATCACGGTCTGCTGCAAGCCTATTCACGCACCAACCGCATTTATGATGCCACCAAAACCTTTGGCAATATCGTCACCTTCCGCGATTTAGAACAAGCCACCATCGATGCCATTACCCTGTTTGGCGATAAAAACACCAAAAACGTGGTGCTGGAAAAAAGCTACAAGGAATACATGGGCGGCTTTACCGATGTAGTGACTGGCGAAGCGCGGCGCGGCTTTGTGGAGGTAGTCACGGAATTAGAGCAGCGTTTTCCCAACCCCGACAAGATTGTTTTAGAAAAAGACAAAAAAGACTTTGCCAAGCTATTTGGCGAATACTTGCGCGTGGAAAATGTGCTGCAAAACTACGATGAATTTGCCAGCCTGAAAGCCTTGCAATATGTTGAAGTGAATGACGCGGCGGCGGTTGAAGCGTTTAAAGCAGAACACTATTTAAGTGATGAAGCCCTGACGACATTGCAAGGAATCAAGGTTCCGAGCGATCGCACCATTCAAGATTACCGCTCCACCTACAACGATATCCGCGACTGGTTGCGCCGTGAAAAAGCAGGTAGCGAAAAAGAAAAATCGGCGATCGATTGGGATGATGTGGTGTTTGAAGTGGATTTGCTGAAATCCCAAGAGATCAATCTGGATTACATTCTTGAGCTAATTTTTGAGCAGAATAAAAAGAATAAAAATAAAGGTGAATTGATCGAAGCAGTGCGCCGCTTGATTCGGAGCAGTCTGGGTAATCGAGCCAAAGAAAGCCTGATTGTGGATTTCATTAATCAAACCAATCTCGATGAGATATCAGATAAAGCCAGCATCATTGATACATTCTATAAATTTGCCCAAGCCGAGCAAGCCCGCGAAGCAGATGAGTTGATTCATTCAGAAGGCTTGAAGGTCGAAGCAGCCAAGCGCTATATTAGTGCCTCCCTGAAACGCGAGTTCGCCAGCGAAAATGGGACTGAGTTAAATGCAACACTGCCTACAATGAGTCCGCTGAATCCACAATACAAAACCAAGAAGCAGAGAGTTTTTCAGAAAATCGCAGCGTTTGTTGAGATGTTTAAAGGCGTAGGCGGGCAAATTTAGGACTACCCATGCGTGAAAAAACGGTCAGTAAAACGTCATACCAAAACCAATGAGTCCGTTAAGATTATCAGATTCGGTTCGAGATTGGGCGTGCAACAATGGGTGGATTCGTCGATGAGTTTCGCGAAATTATCGGCGATTCCTTTCAGGATACGTTCCGCCGTAAAGCTAAATAATTGATAAGCGATCGCCAGATTGATACAGGTATTCTCTCCCATAAAATTTCAATTTAGTTGTATTTTGTAACGTAATCAATCAATTCAATCAAATTATTCATGAAGTTAAACGATCACCTGTGACAATCAAAATTTTAGATAAAGATATTGATCTTCTTCCAAACATGGCGATTTATAGTAATAAAACAGAAGCTAAATGGCATAGGTTTACGGCTACGCAACTTGTGACTACGCAAAGGTTAGGCTTATGCCTTGGATCGTTAATTTTAGGGGCTATGAAGTTCAAAATGGGATGTAAATTCCCTTAGAAGGCGATGTGGGTTAGGAGCATCCAGAAGGTATTAAACTCTATTTCAAAGAAAAAACCACAAAGATTAGCTATGAATTTGCATCGTGAGGAGCATAAATTAAATAACATATAAGACAGAGTAGGGAGGGTTTTAGCCGATGATTTGACCATGCGTCGTAAGGTTATCAGCAAAACCCACCCCTACATAGAAAAACAAATCAATCAGTGGGAGTAAATATGAAATTGAGTTTATCTAAACCATCGATTTTATTGATAGCGGTTATTACTTCTTTATTTATTTTTGAAAACAAAGCGATCGCCCAAGCATCAGAAGTCCCCAATCCCGATATAAACGGTAACTTTCGCTCAGCATTTCAACAAGGCAATCGTGGTTATTACCGCATCGAAAAATGGTTGGTAGTTCAGCCTATGACATCGGGAGATTATGACTTAAATTGTCGATATACTCCCAATGGACAAATCAGATCTCGAATTCTGCGAGGTGCAATTCTGACTGCTGTATTTCCGAGGCCTGTAAATAAACGGAGTGCAAATCCACCAGATCCTGCCGATGACGCGATCGCCTTTGATAGTGATGGTTCATCTTGGTTGCGGGTAAAAGGTTCGCAAAATGAATTAGCGTATCCCGTCAGACCTTTAACTTTCGGTGACTTAGGAGAATGCTATGTGAGGGCTAATTTAAAATATATTGCTCCCATCAATCCTGAATCGATAGATTTTTACAATCAAAAAAAATCTCTTTCTGTCTATGCTGGTAAGCCTTTGTATTGCTTACCTTACTGAGATTGATTTTTCATTTTCAAAGGAGTACGGACTCATTTAAAAACCGCGATATCACTAAGATAATTACTTGCCAACCACTACGGGGGGGCGGCAAGTAATACCCAATTAATTAACAAAATCAATAACAAAATGTCAGACCTAACTCAAACAGTCATAATTGAACCCAACACAATTGAAATTAATGGAAGAAGATTCATTCCTCTGGATAAAAGTCTCATTTCCCCTTGGGTTTGCGTAATCGCCGAACATCCGATCGCCACATTGACTTTAAAAGACGATGATTTATTCTTAATCACTGACACTTTAGGCAATATCTCTGATCTTAGCTGCCGCCTTGGTGGTATCGAAGACAGCATGGGCTTGTTCTGTCGTGACACCAGATTTCTGAGCCGTTTAGAATTACAAATTAATGCGCGATCGCCTATTTCTTTTAGTAGTACAGCGCGTAAAGGCTTTGCGATGACAGTTTTATGTGCAAACCCCGAAATTGATGATGCAAATGGTGGTCACATTAAAGCGGAAACCATTGATATTCATCGTGAAATTATGATTAAAGGTGGTTTTTTTGAGCAGACACAAGTAACCAACTACAATACACACCCCGTTAGCTTTACCCTTAGCTTGAGCTTAGATGCGGATTTTCAGGATTTGTTTGAAGTGAGAGGCTCTAAACGAGAAAAAAGGGGCAATTTTCTCCGCTATTTACCGAATCAAGATCAGAAATCTGCGGAAATCTTGCCGAAGGAAATTGTGCTTGCCTATGAAGGATTAGATGGTTCTTTGATGGAATCACGAATTCAATTTGATTCTTTGCAGCCCCAAGAGATTCAGGGCTATACCGCCATCTGGCACTTAGATTTAGCCGCCCATGAATCGATAACCATTGGATATCGCATTCATTTATTTACGAATAATTGCCCGACTTCAATAGTTAGCGTTCCTGAAACCTTTGCTCAGGCGAAAACCGAAGAGTTATTAGAAGAGAAGCTCTGGACTGAGCAAATTACTAAAATTCAAACCGATAATAAATCTCTAAACCATGTAATCGATCGCGCTGTGCAGGATATTTATCTGCTCAGACAGACATCACAAAAGCATAATTTCCTTTCGGCGGGAGTGCCTTGGTTTTCGACTTTATTTGGAAGAGATTCCATAATTGCGGCTTCTCAAACTTTAGTCTTAGATCCGATGATTGCCCGTGATACGCTGTCTATTTTGGCTCATTTTCAAGGCAAGGTTGATAATGAATGGAAAGATGAACAAAAAGGGAAGATTCTCCATGAAATTAGGCTGGGAGAGATGGCGCGTTGCCAAGAAGTCCCGCATACTCCTTATTACGGCACTGTGGATGCTACACCTCTTTGGTTGATGCTTTATGCCGAATATTATGCTTGGACTGCCGATCAGCCAACATTAGATCAGCTATGGCCAAACGCGCTGTCAGCGATGGCATGGATCGATCGCAACTGCCAAGAAACAGGCTATCTCATTTATCACCGCCAATCTGAAAAAGGTTTGCTCAATCAGGGCTGGAAAGACTCCGAAAATTGCATTGTCAATAGCAAAGGAGAACTTGCCGAGGGGGCGATCGCTTTATGTGAAGTGCAGGGCTATGTTTACGCCGCCAAAATCCGTATGAGTGAATTAGCTGAAAAAAGAAAGCTATTTGATCTCGCGGAACTTTGGCGATCGCAGGCGCAAGATTTGAAACGGCGGTTCAATCAAGATTTTTGGATGCCCGATCAAGACTATTATGCCCTTGCTCTTGATGGCGCAGGTAAGCATGTGGATAGTATTGCTTCTAATGCTGGTCATTGCTTGAATTTAGGCATTTTCGACTATGAAAAAGCCATCAGTGTAGCCGCCCGTTTAAATGCTTCTGATATGTTTAATGGTTGGGGGATTCGGACTTTGAGCAGTCTTTCTCCCGCTTACAATCCGATGGGATATCATATTGGTTCCGTTTGGCCCCATGATAATAGTTTGATTGCCCTCGGTATGCGATCGCATAGTCTTGTCAAACAATCATTGCGAATCGCGCAAGGCTTAATCGATATGATGATCGCTCAGCCCTATTACCGTCCGCCTGAGCTATTGTGTGGTTACGAGCATGATGGTTTTAGTTTCCCTGTGCAATATCCTGTCGCCTGTTCACCGCAAGCTTGGGCAACGGGAAGCATCTTCCAATTGATTTCGATCATGGTGAATTTTGTCCCTGATGCGCCTAATAATCAACTTCGGATTATCGATCCCTGCTTACTCAATTCCATTAATCGCCTATCGATTCAGAATTTACGGATTGGACAAACGTTACTAGATCTAGAGTTTGAGCGTTCAGGTGATACTACCGCCTGTCGTGTCAATAAAAAACGCGGTAATGTTCGTGTGATCATTGAGGCATAAAAGAAGAGCCGCGCAAAGCGCGACTCTTCTTTTATATTTTTAAAATTTTTAAAGGATTTCAGAGTAAGGGCAATTCATGAATTGCCCTTACTCTGAAATAGGATTTTGAAGTTATTTTTGCGTAAGTCCAAACTCTTTTCGGATAGCTAAATGCGCCGTCCTACAAATATGTTGTAGACAATGCCAATTACTGCTAAAACTAAAAGTAGGTGAATTAAGCCACCACCAATGTTAATTGAGAAACCTAATACCCATAGGATAATAAGTACACCAATACCAGTCCAAATTAGATTGAGCATACATATTCTCGTTAATTTAAAGTATTAATTTATTATTGGTTTTAAAAGAAAAGCCAATTTTTTAGCGATCGCTAATTCGTATTTCTACTTGCTGCAAAATTTTTGCTGAGATCTGGCGCTCTGTCATCTGATCGACTGTCTCAACACCAATAATGCGATCGCCTAGTTTATTCATTTCAAGACGATATTTCAGTTCATCCTTTGCCGCATTCGACCCAAATATGAGGATGGTATTTGCATCATGAATATTTGCCATGATTTCATCATAGTAAGTATTCATTTGTTTCTGAAAGATTCTCTGAGAGAGATAATTTGTTGGTATTTGAGATGCGTTATAACTGCCATTAAGAGCCGAATCAATAGAATATTGATGGTATCTCTCAGATGCTAGAACTACTTTCTTAATCTCTTCCCATTTTTCCTTGACAGACACAATGATCGCCTTCCGATAGTCAATCCATAGTCCGACTTTACTCATCTTCGTTTTGTTTATTATTTCTAGTTTACAGCGTGAGAGGGCAACCACAGGGGGATTACCCCTACCCAAATAATTTTATTTGAAGGTGTCACGAATTTGATTTTCTACATCCTTCGTTGCTTCACGAGCAAGATTTTCTGTTGGATCGCTTTCGCCACTGGGCTTATAGTTGGGATTGACGAGGCTATTATTTAGCCCTTCCAAGGTTTTTGCTTTAAATTGCTTCTCTTTTCCAGCAGCTTCTGTTTGCCGATTGCCTGTCAATTTACCGAGCGCTTCTTGAGCTTTGCCCTCAATATTTTTGACTGTATTATCTTGACTTGCAGTTGCGATGTAATGTGCTTGACTAACGATTGGAGTTAATGCGATCGCAGCCAAACCAGAGCCAGTTCCCAAAACGATAATAGCTGCAAGAAATATAGATAAACTAATACTGACAAGAAGACTGCGAATTTGTTTAAGTAAACCCATATTTTTAATCCTAAATTTGATCCAAAAGTAATTACAAAAAGTAAATTTGATAAATTTCAGAGTATCGGTTATTAAGAGCCTTGATATAATTTAAAGACATATCTAAAACCTGTAGCGTATGTTGCACGGGCGCTACAGGTTTTACGGCTTTCTATCTATGACTCTAAAACTATTAGTCAATAGCCTTTTTGACTTCATCTTTCACATCTTCAGCAGCATGACGAACTTTCGCCTCAGCTTGTTTTGCCTTACCTTCCACTTGAAATTTAGTATCGCCAGTTAGATCACCTACTGATTCTTGGATTTTACCTTCGACGTTTTTGGCGGTTGCCTTAACCCTATTTTCTAAACTCATGATGTAATCTCCTGATTCATAGTTGAGAAATGTTTGCCAGAGTTGAGTCCACAAATCTGTACTTCTGTATTTACCATGGCAACCAAGTATTTGAGTTCTTGAATGAATTGATTGAATTGATTGAATACAATACAAATCGTAATAGGACTTACGCAAAAATGACTTGAAACCCCGTATTTCATCGTAGGGGCAATTCATGAATTGCCCCTATGATGCGTTCTTTTGCGTAAGTCCTATCATAATTAAGCGATCGCCCACCTTTTCTAATTCGCTTGTATAGCAATCCTAAATGAGTCGAGAGAGGCAGAGAATTTAGTTGATATTGCTGATTTCTTTTAAAATGCGATCAAAAATGTCTCTCAAGATGATTTTCTCTTTCTCAAACACATCAGACTCTTCATCGGCTTCTTCTAATGAGCTAATATCAAGCAATAGATAACTCTCTCCATCATCCATTAACCATTCAACTTGTAATAACTCTTCGCGATCGCCTAATTCATTTTTAACCGCTTCTCTAAATTCTAGAATCACTTCAGATGTATAGCCTTTAACGGAGATATATCCAATTAACTTCGCACGGTAGCGCGGATTAAAATCAATTGCATATTCAAGATTGATTAAAGCCTGTTCTACCTGTGAATAAGTAGCCATATTTCAAATTTATATAACTGGATTATTATTTTAGTCTTTAAAATGATAACTTGCTATAGCATCTTCTTCTGCTAATAATCCTAATTGACCGTATGTGCTGGCTTGCTAATGGCGATCGCCTTTTTAGTTACTTATTACTTATCTCAACGATCTCTTCTCCTTGTTTAATTCGCTCTAATGCTGCTGATAAAGTTGGCACTGGACATTTCAGAACCCATCTCCGATTAGCTGACCAGTGCCGAGTTAGATCACTCGGTAGTTGACGATACAAAGACAAGAGAAAGAATATGGCTTTAATAAATTATTCTCTTCTTTTTCTTGGTGGTCTGTATGGCTATGGAGATCGGAGAATTATCGGACTCCTCAAGACTTTTATTTGATTTACAAAAAGCAAATACGATCGCCCAAAACTTTTCGGGATGTCTAGAGCCAGAAATCATTAGCCGTAAGACAGCCAAGGGTTTAGTTGAGCTATTTAACTCGGCTTTTGCTCGTATTTGGCTAGTGGAGCCTGATGGCGCAAATTTAAAGCTTGTCGCATCTTCAGGGCTATACGATCGCATTGATGGTTCCTTTGCCAGAGTGCCAATGGGAGCTTATAAGGTCGGAAAAATTGCTCATAACCGAGTTTCCTTTTTAAGCAATAATTTGGCTGAAGAAACTTGGGTTAAAGATCGTGCATGGGCGATCGCTAATCAAATTCGGGGATTTGCAGGATTTCCACTAATCGCAGGCGATCGCGTGATTGGGGTATTGGCTACTTTTAGTCATGCAGCACTCACACCTGAATTTCTGGAAGTTTTACAAGTACTTTGCACAACAGTCTCTATAGCCCTAGATGCGGCTTTGAAATATCAACAGGAGCTAAAGCAATCATCTACTTTTTCTGGCAATGGGGAAAAGACTCCACTATCAGACCAACTTGCCGCAATTTTAAATCCCTTACGCTTAACCCTGATTGGCACAGAAGAGGCGATCAACTCTTCCCACGCGCAGGTTTTTTTGCAAGCTTGTGAAGTATTAGCTCGGTCAGAATGTCGGCAATGTCGATTGACCTATGACGCAGATGGGATCAGCTTGGAAGCGATGGTCGTAGAACCCAACCGAGATTTACAAGAGCATCAGCATTGGCTGCGATCGCAATTAGGACTAGTATCTTTGATGGTTTCCTATTTGGGTGGTCAACTTGAGAGTCAAATAGGACTAGAACAGAAGGTATTACAACTGTTGATCAGTCTTCCTTATAACCAGACTCAGACTGTTCCCTCTCTTCAAGAACAAAGCGGTTTACCTCAGTTGCCAACGCCATTGTCAGAACGAGAGCGAGAAATTTTAGGGTTATTAGTTCAGGGTTTACGCGATCGGGATATTGCCAATCATTTAATTATTAGTGAAAGCACCGTTAAGTTCCATTTAAATAATGTGCTAACCAAGCTCAAATCTCGCACTCGTTACCAAGCACTCTATCAAGCAATCATACAGGGATGGATTTTATAGCAGTTGCTAAGTATATTAAGACGGTGGTAAGTAGTTCGATTTACATCCTGCTACCTCGATTAATTCGAGAATGCGATCGCCTGACTAATCGCTACTTCCTGTTCCTTAACCGATGTCTCGCGCTTGATATTTTTTCTGTTGACTTTGAAGAATTATCTTTATATCATATGAGCTAGCACAAAAAATAAATAAAAATTAATTCAATAACTGACGAGAATAAAAGTTTTTTTATAGTTACAAATATAGCCATCAAACTATCATATTGAATAAGAGAAAAATTGTGAAGTTAACGAAAAGTTTCAAAGAATATTTGAGTTTAATCGAAGATTTTAGTAGGAACTTAGAAAATACCTTAACTAAAATATCAACTCCAAAAAACAAGTCATATTCAGATATTGCCGCCGAGAATTTCTTGAGATTACTTGGAAATCATATAGAAGGAGTTTGGCATCTTGCCCATCAAGGGCTTTATCTATTACCATCTGCTTTGGTTATTTCTCGTTCTCTAATAGAAGTCTTTGGCAAATTAATTTGGTTAATAGAACCAGATGACCCTGATCAGAGAGAATTGCGTTTAATAGCCATGTTGAAAAGTGAAAAGAATGAAAATGATCGATATAAAAATAAAGATGAGTCAAGGTTTGAACATGATAAAAAATTGTTTGATATTCATATTAATAACGCAGAGACTAATCTATCAGACAAATCAAAAAAATATAGAGATGGAAATCCAGAATGCAAAGAACTACTAAAAAAAATCGGTGAAAAGAGGCTCATCCCTTTATATAATCAACTACATAAATCTGTTCATGGAAATCATTCAGCAACTTGGATATATCATAATAGCGATGATGTGCGTGAAATAATAAATGAGGTAGACTGGTATTTTCCATTGTTTATATGTCGTTATACTCTCATTGTTGCAAGCGAATTTTTTTTAAAGAGGTTTGGTGGTGATACTGATGAACTTATTACTAAGGAGATAAGGCAAGAGATAAAAGAATATCGAGAAAAAATGGATAAGCCATAATTTAGATAACCTACTCAATAAACATTATTTATTTTTATAAAAGAGAAGTTATAAACTCAAAAAAATTCTCGAAATCGAAAAATTGATAAAGGAGAGGTTTATTGTAAATTCTCCAAGAAGAATGGCTACCAAATTACCATATATACTATAAAATCAACAATTAAGTTGATTAAGTTAATTTTATCCACAATCTACATGAATCTTGATAAAGCACTCGTTGAGTTAGTACGCAAAATAGCGGCACTTGGAGTTCCTGCAATTGTCTTGGTCATTGTTATGGCTACTACTGGTTTAACTGGTGCAGCCGCTATCACTGCCGCTTTAGCATTTTTGGGTGGACCTGCTGGAATGTTAGGAGGGATTTTAGCCCTTGGCATAATGGGTCTGATTGCTGATAAATTAGCTCAGTATGGCTTAGATTTTCTATTAATGATGATTTACCAAGAAAAAGTAAAGAATCAACCAGAGAGCGCAGAAGAAGAGATTGTTAAGGAAATTGATAATTTACCAGTTATCTCTAATGAATTGAAGTCCAAGCTCAAAGGAGTAGTTAGAAAGCGTTTTACTTTTATGCTTGTTGGACGCACTGGAGTCGGTAAATCAAGCACTATAAATAGATTGCTTGGAGAAGAACTTGCTAAAGTTGGTGCGTATGAAGCAACTACTATGGATGTTGAAAAATATCAAACAGTGATTAATGGCGTGAAATTTGATGTTTTAGACACTCCTGGGCTTTGCGATGATGAGGAAGAGATTGGAAATGATTTTAATTATTTAGAAAGGATCAAAAAATATACATCCCAAGTTGATTCTATGTGGTTTGTCACACGCCTTGATGAAACAAGAGTAAGTTCTGATGAGAAAAGAGGGATTCGTCTAATTTCGGAAGCTTTAGGAGAGAAAATCTGGACAAACTCAGTCATCATTTTTACATTTGCTAACTCTGTTGATCCTTCAAGATTTCAAGAGGCTTTACAGAAAAGGACTGAACTAATTCGCAAAGAAATTTCTAAACATACTAGTCCCAATATTGCTGAACAAATTCCATCATTACCAGTTGAGAATACTTCAAAAACTACCTCCGACGGTAAAGAGTGGCTAGCTGAGCTATTTACGCTTGTTCTTGAAAGAGCAAGTGATGCTGGATCAATTCCTTTTGCTGCTGGCATGAAAGATAGTTTTGGTTCAGAAAGTGCTAATGGCAACACTAATGATGAGCCGCGCATTAACTTAGATGATGAACAAAAAGAGCGAGTTAAAAAGAAACTAGATGCATCTTTAATTGGAATGTTTGCGGCTGGTGGTGCTATCTTAGGTTCTTTATTCGGTCCAGGGGGAACAATCGTCGGCGGGTTACTTGGTAGTGCTATTGGTTTGCGTATGCAACTGGATGATTAATATGCGAAAATTTCTACTGGTTGGACGTACAGGTGTGGGTAAGTCAAGTTTTGTTAATGCTACTTTTGGTAAACACCTTGCTAAAACTGATTCTTATGAAGCTTGCACATCAATAGTCGAGCATTATGCTTATGCGACTTCTATGGGAGATATTTGTTTGATTGATACTCCAGGGCTGGGCGAAGATGAGGATTGTGAAACTGATAAAAATTACATTTCCCTTGTAAAGTCTCAAGTTAATATGTCTCAAATCGATGCAATCATTTATGTTACTCGACTAAACGAAACACGATTTCGAGGCGAAGAAAAGAAGATCTTAAAACTATTGATAGAAAGTTTTGATTCTAGACTTTGGCAGTCAGCATGGCTTGTTTTTACTTTTTCCGCTTCAGTGCTTCCTTTGGAAAGAGATAAAGTTACCCAAAAGCGGAAAGAACAGATAGAATCTCATGTCAAAGATTGTTTATTAGCAAAAGGATCAAAAACCTTTCAAGGATTTACTGTGAAGTTGCGAGTCGATAATATTAAACGTAATTGGGCTGAGAACTCTACGTCAGTAGTATCACTTTTGACTAAATAGCCTTTGATAAGCGCTTTCCCTTAATTTGCCGAAAGCTTAAATAGTGATTATTAGCTAAAACTACGTTTTAATCAACCGTCAAGTTTTGTAGAGCGATCGCTAAAAGTGCCTGAGCTTGATCGAGAATCTCTTCCACATCTTCCTGCGAAGCAATTGAATTAGTGTCATAGTCCGCAAGAGTACGCATGGCTTGAGCATCAATCAGATAACGATGAAACTCCATTGGAACCTTCCCAGCATGAGCAAGATAACGCCCAAAAGCACTGATGACAGCAGCATGACTCGAAAAAGAAAGTCCTTCATTATCTAGAAGTGCCTCAGCAATGTAGAACATTGCATAGTACCCACGGGAAATTGCAAAATCATGAAACCCTTGATCACTTAGGCTTTGGGCTGCCTCTATACTACGTTCAGCTTTGTCCAATAGAGCTTTTTGTTCTGGAGTCATAGCACAATTCCATCTTGGCGAATATTGCGTAAAAGAGGAGAATTTTCAGTTTCAAACCGCGATCGCGGTAGAAAGAGACGCGAAACCAGTAAATTATGCTCTAGGCAAAATTGGGCAATGAAATGACTGGTGCGGCGTAGCTCCGTGCTGGAATTAACAGGATCTTGCAGCACAATCAAGATATCGATATCTGACGTAGGTAACGCTTCTCCCCTAGCTTGAGAACCAAACAAAATCAGGCGATCGAGACGAGTTTGATATTCCTGCCGAAAATATTCTCGCAGAGGCGTAAGCATCTTTGAAAGTTGTTTGTGTTTGTGATTTTTCATCGTTAATTTTCTCAAAGATCAAAATAATGATTATTAACAAGACTTCTATTCTAATCAATCGTTAAGTTTTTTAGAGCAATTAGATACCACACTTGACTCAATACGCGATCGCTGAAAACTTAATCTCAACCTTCTGATTGAGAGCGCCAGTAATTTTCTGTAACATTGACAGCGATCGCCCATCATAATCAGCATCCTCAAGCAAGAGCGATCGCTGCTTGTTTAGTACCAACGCGATCATTGGTATTTGTTTAGGTTTGATGAGAGGCGATCGCATTTTTTAATCAACCGTCAAGTTTTGTAGAGCGATTAGATACTGATGATTTAGGCGATTGCTAGACATCTTCAAAATCAGACCACTCAATCCCTAACTGCTTAATCGCTGCCCGTAAAGTTCCCAGCTTTAAATCTCGACCACTCCAATCAGGAATCACCGTCGCTTTTTGCGTAACAGGATTAAACCACTTACGATGGGAACCACCACCACGCCTAGAAAGCTCCTCACATCCCAGTCTAGATAACTTTTTCGCAACTTCTCTATAATTCATTATGCCGAAATAACAGTTTCTATCAGGGCTGGAGAATCTTGGTCAGCAAACAGCAGATTATGAGGTAATTTTTTACCTAAATCGTCATAAAGTTCACGAATAGCCTCAAACGCATCGCGCACATTGACTAAAACCTCGTCAATAGATTCACCCTCAGTAACTAACTCTGGCAAAAGCGGAGAAGTCACCGTAAAACCACCTTCAGGCTGTGGAGTTAATAATAATGGAATTTTGTAAAGCATAGTCATAACTAGATTTGCCTAGATCTTAATTTGCAAAACTGGTATTAGGTTAGCATTTTAAGCCTAACTAGCGATCGCTATTTGAGACTACTACAGCAACATTCAAAATTTGCTACACTGAAAAAAATAGATACATTGACTCACCATGTATTCCACAAACCAAAACCAACAAATCTTAGAAGCAATCGGCGAGCTTAGCCAGCAGCAGATCCAGATGGTTTTGCGATTTATCCAAACACTGCAACCCAAAAATCTCTCTAACCCAACTTCCACACCATTCGATCCCCTAGCAAACCTTATTGGAGCCACCAATCCAAAACCTCTATGAGTAATGAAAACAACACAGTACAGTAAAAAATCATGATTCAAACCTTAGATGCTCTATTCGATGGCGTAGCCTTTGTTCCAGAAGTACCTCTAAACATCACATCAGGAACCAGAGTTCGGATTATTGTAGAAAGTCTTTTACCAGAAACAAAAACAACACCAAAATCATTTTTGCAAACTGCTAAATCCTTAAATTTGGAAGGTAAACCAGATTGGTCAGAAAACATCGATCAATACTTGTATGGAGAAAGTAGTTCAGACAATGCGTGAATTTTTTCTAGATACATCCTTTGCGATCGCTCTGTCTGCAATTTTAGTAATTCAAGAAAATATCCGTGCTGTTGGTAGATTGGCTGGATACAATCCAAACAAGGTAAATAACGATATAGACAAGAAACTCAGTAATCAACCTAAGAGCAAATCTAAATAATGACTGACAACAAAAAATACCGTATTCAACTAGAAGGGCAATATCGAGCGCTTGAAGAACATTTACAAAAACTAGCAAAAGAAAGAGAAAAGCCAATTGAAAATCAAGATTTAGGATTAATCGCTCACTGGGAGAAAACTGTAGCAAACTGTCATAACCAAATCGCAAAACTAGAAAGGAGACTCAAAAGATGAATACAACTTATAAACAACCAATTGATCGCCTCAAGCGCCACATGGCAGAGTACCAACCTCAACTAAAACGCGCCATTGCAGCCATTAATATTCTTGAAACAACTAACCCAGACTCCGATGAGTTCTGTAATGCCCTAGCTGAACTCCACGTTTGTACCACCATCTTAGAACCATACTCAGAGGGAATGCTAGAAGCGATCGAACAGTTTACAGAAGATGACTCTATCTCGGCTGATTTATAAATTCTCTTTAAATTGAGAGCGCCAGCAATTTTCTGTAACATTGACAGCGAACGCCCATCATAATCAGCATCCTCAAGCAAGAGCGATCGCGGGGTCTGTTTGGGTTTGATGAGAGGCGATCGTGGTAGGAAAAGTTGCACAATCGATAACCTGACGATTTCGTTAGTTTTATAACTAGGCGATCGCCTTATGACAATGGAGCAAATAACCTCACCTAGCGTTATTACTAGACATGAACCTTCCGTATTTATTAATACAAAAGCACCTAAGAATAACCACTTAGTCTGAAAAGTAATCCAATAAGTAGAATTGAATCTATGACGACAAATCATTATCCAGTCATCATTGTCGGTGGCGGTCAGGCGGGGCTATGTATGAGCTATGCCTTAAAAGAAAAGGGGCTTGATCACTTAGTTTTTGAAAAGCATCAGATTGGACATTCATGGCAGACATATCGTTGGGATACATTCTGTTTAGTCACCCCAAATTGGCAATGTCAATTGCTGGGCTATCCATACTCAGGCAGTGATCCGAATGGATTTATGGTTAAAGATGACATCGTTCAATATATCGAAAATTATGCAAAATCCTTTAATCCGCCGATTAAAGAAGGAGTGGAAGTCTCTAAGATTAAAAAAAGTGAATCTCAAAATATTTTTGAAATCACTACAAACATTGGCAACTATACCGCCGATCAGGTCGTTATCGCTGTGGGTGGATATCATCGCCCTAAGTTACCGAGAATTGCCGAGAAGTTTCCCGAAAGCATCGCCCAGATTCATTCATCAGAATATAAAAATCCCGATCAATTGCCAGAAGGTGCGGTATTAGTAGTGGGTACTGGACAGTCAGGCTGTCAAATTGCCGAAGATTTGCATCTGGCGGGTCGAAAAGTGCATTTATGTGTCGGCAGTGCGCCGCGATCGCCCCGTCGTTATCGTGGCAAAGATGTGGTGGAATGGCTAGATCAAATGGGCTACTACGATCTCTCGATTGAGGATCATCCCCAAAAAGAGAAAGCTAGAGCCAATACTAATCACTATGTGACTGGTCGCGATGGCGGTCGAGAAATCGATCTACGGCAATTTGCTTTAGAAGGAATGGAACTTCATGGTCGGTTGAAGATTATCCGCGATCGCAAGTTGGAGTTTTCTGATGATCTCGCAAAAAACCTCGACAATGCCGATGCAGTGGCGGAAAACATCAAAAAAACGATTGATGGCTTCATTAGCAAAAATAAAATTGCAGCCCCCATCGATCCACCCTATCAACCTGTTTGGCAACCTCCTGAAGAAGATGTAGCCATAGATTACGAGCAGGCAAATATTAGCGCTGTGGTTTGGTGTACGGGCTTTTATGCTGATTTTAATTGGATTGAAATTCCTGTTTTTGACGGTAAGGGTTATCCCGGTCATCAGCGCGGGGTCACGGAAGTAAGCGGTTTTTATTTTTTAGGGTTACCTTGGCTCTACACATGGGGTTCAGCGAGATTCTCAGGTGTAGCGAGGGATGCAAGTTATTTAGGCGATCGCATTGCCTCAAAACAAAATGTTAGGAGAGCTAGTAGCGAAGATTGGAGGATCGTTAATGAATTTCTGCTTGGCTCATGAAAAAGTCTTAACATCCCAAAAACTACACCACAGTTTTTGGGATGTTAAGCTACCTATCGAAATCGATAGGTAAATGAGTCAATTTACTCTGATTTTTAACTTAGCGATCGCCTTGCCTACCCATACAGACAGACTTCACTCTTTTGTATCCAATTTGACAAACCCCTAACTTGCCAAACCCTATTACTGATACAAGCTTCCAAACAAATTTCCAATAAACTACCAATAAGCGCAAGCAAGAGAAAACAATGCCTCAAGTTACTACCCCTGCTCATCAAAGTGGTGATTGCTTTGTTGATTACGAAGAAAAAGTATTTCCAGATGTCAAAGCCGATCCAGGAGAGAAAGCGCTGGTGACTTTTCATACAGTTGCTTTTGAAGGTTCGATTGGGTTTGTAAACTTGTTGCAAGCAACCCGATTACAGAGAAAAGGATTTGAGACTTCTATCCTGCTCTATGGTCCTGGCGTAACTTTAGGAATTCAGCGCGGCTTTCCAAAATTAGGTGATAGCGCCTTCCCAGGACATCAGAATTTTGGCGATCAAATTACCAAATTTATGTCTGAAGGTGGCAAGGTTTATGCTTGTCGGTTTGCATTACAAGCGCTCTATGGTCATGGAGAACCTTCGCTACTCCCTGGAATTCGTCCGATTAGTCCCCTAGATGTGTTGGATATTATCCTCATGCATCGCAAGGATGGTGCTTTCATTCTCGATACTTGGACTCTATAGGTTGCTATTTCCCATGGATTATTCGCGCACAGTTAGAGCCGCCGCCGTTCAAATTAGCCCCGTTCTGTTTAGTCGCGATGGCACAATGGAGAAGGTTCTCGATGCGATCGCTAAAGCCGCAAAAGAAGGCGCTCAATTGGTTGTTTTTCCAGAAACATTTATCCCTTACTATCCCTATTTCTCCTTTGTGCAGCCGCCCGTATTAATGGGCAAAGAACATATGCGTCTTTACGAGGAATCGGTGACAGTGCCGAGTCCTGTGACTGAGGCGGTCAGCAGTGCTGCCAAATCCCATGCGATTGTGGTGGTGTTAGGGGTAAATGAGCGCGATCGCGGTTCGCTATACAATACGCAGCTAATTTTTGATGCCGATGGCACTTTGTTGTTAAAGCGGCGCAAAATTACTCCGACCTATCATGAACGCATGGTTTGGGGGCAAGGCGATGGCGCGGGGCTAACTGTGGTGGATAGTGCTGTGGGAAAACTTGGGGCTTTGGCTTGTTGGGAACATTACAATCCTTTGGCAAGATATGCGCTGATGTCGCAACATGAACAAATCCATTGCGCTCAGTTCCCAGGTTCGATGGTTGGACAGATTTTTGCCGATCAGATTGAAGTGACAATTCGTCATCATGCTTTGGAGGCGGGTTGCTTTGTCGTGAATTCCACAGGTTGGCTTTCGCCCGATCAAGTCGCACAGATTACTACTGACGAAAAGTTGCAGAAAGTACTGAGTGGTGGTTGTAATACAGCCATTATTGGTCCAGAGGGCAATCATCTCTGTCCACCAATTACGGAAGGTGAGGGTATGGCGATCGCCGATCTTGATTTTTCGCTAATCACCAAGCGTAAGCGGATGATGGATTCGGTTGGTCACTATTCTCGTCCCGATCTCCTGCAATTGCATCTCAATTCCCAGCCTTGGTCGGCTATGGAGAATCGATTATCTAGCCAATTACCCGATCAATTACCAAATGTAGTCGATGAATAAGCAACAACTAATTACAGATATTCAAACTCAAGGATTGAGTTGGGTAGAACCGAATATTGGTGTAGCGGGGCGTCAGGGCGGTGCGGGACCTTCCGATCATAAAGCGATCGCTATTGATGGCACTACGGTTATGGTTCCGATTTATACTGGTTCGTCGGCGCGATCGCCCTATACGGCGGTGATCGATCCAGAGACCGATCAACTAGTATTGCGGATGGATGGATTGGAAATCATGCCGATCGCCTTTCCGCAGGAACCAAAATTTTATAGCCTGACGACAGCGGATGGAATTCCCTATCGCAAGATTGCGTTGTTGCATAGCCGTGATGTGCTTGCCACAACAGTTTTACAAACCTGTATGCGTTACAACAACACCGAAACATCCTGCCAATTTTGTGCGATCGGTGCATCCCTAGAAGCAGGACGCACGATCGCGAGAAAGACTCCATCACAACTTGCGGAAGTTGCCGAAGCTGCTGTACGTCTCGATGGAGTTAAGCATCTGGTAATGACTACGGGTACACCAAATACTAGCGATCGCGGTGCTGCTTATTTAACTGAATGTGCTAAAGCAATTAAGGCAAAAGTAGACATTCCTATTCAGGCGCAATGCGAACCGCCCGATGATTTTATCTGGTTTGAGCGAATGAAGGCGGCTGGAGTTGATACTTTAGGGATGCATTTGGAAGCAGCCGATCCAGAAGTGCGATCGCGCATTATGGCAGGTAAAGCATCCGTACCAATCGAATATTATTTTGAAGCGTTTGCGGCGGCGGTGAAAGTATTTGGTTGGGGACAGGTGAGTACCTATTTACTAGCTGGCTTGGGCGATAGTTTTGAGACGCTAGTAGAAATTAGCGATCGCCTGATTAAGTGTGGTGTTTATCCCTTTGTGGTTCCCTTTGTGCCGATCTCTGGAACACCTTTAGCCAATCATCCTGCACCGAAGAGCGAGTTTATGTTTGCGCTCTATGAACGGATTGGGCAAATGCTCAAGCAAGCAGGAATGTCTTCGGCGGATATGAAAGCAGGCTGTGGGAAGTGCGGTGCTTGCTCGGCGCTTTCTACTTTTGAAAAGTTATAGATCCCCCCCAGCCCCCCTTGTAAAATCTGTCTACGTTTTAGTGTGTAGATCCCCCCCAGCCCCCCTTGTAAAGGGGGGAGAATTAATTAAATTTTCTTCTTCCCCCTTTTTAAGGGGGATTGAGGGGGATCTCTTCAATATTAATTACAACGAAGAGAAAAATATGTCCCAACCCTATATTTTTAAACTTGCCACCTCTCCCAAAGAAATAAAAGATTACTTCGATTTAAGAAGGGCGATCTTTGTGGAAGAGCAGGATGTATTTGAAGAAGACGATCTTGATGATATCGATAAAACCGCTTATCCCATTGTTGCCATAGAAACATCAAGCGATCGCGTTGTCGGTGTGGTCAGAATATACGAAACCCAGCCCAGACTATGGTATGGCGGCAGATTAGGCACTCATCCAGAATTTCGTCGCGGTTGGCAGATTGGCAAAGGATTGATCCATAAGGCAGTCACCACGGCTAATACTTGGGGATGCGATCGTTTTTTGGCAACAGTGCAGTTACAGAACGTGCGCTTTTTCCAACGTTTACATTGGGAATCTCTGAATGAAATCACAATTTGCGATCGCCCCCATCATTTAATGGAAGCCGATCTTAACTTCTATCCTGCGGCGATCGAGCTATGTCCTAGTCTCCTTTGGCAAAGCAAAAAGGTATCTTGATGCTTGCAGAACTGGTGACAAGATTGCGGCGATCGCTTAGTTTGCCGCAAAAGCAAGATATTCAAACGGCGGCAAAGGCTCTATATCAAGCATGGCAACCCGAACAATGGCAAAGCGATCGGGTTTTAATCGGTGATGACTGTGCGGCGATTCCTGATGGCGATGGCTATTTACTATTAGCTTCTGAGGGCATGTTACCCAAACTAATTGAAACTGACCCTTGGTTTGCGGGTTGGTGTGCGGTGATGGTCAATGTGAGCGATATTTACGCGATGGGAGGTGTACCAATCGCCGTTGTCGATAGCATTTGGAGTCAGTCTCGCGAGCAGACAGAACCAATATGGGAAGGAATGCGAGCCGCATCTCTTGCGTATCAAGTTCCGATAGTTGGCGGTCATACGAACTGTCATAGTGAGTACAATGCCTTGTCTGTGGCTATTTTAGGGCGCACTCATAATCTAATCTCCAGTTTTAAGGCTCAACCCAACGATTTGCTATTAATCGCAACGGATTTTCGAGGACAATCCCATCCTGATTATGCTTTTTGGAATGCTGCTACAACTGCCGATCCTCTGCGATTACGCCAAAATCTAGCAATTTTACCAAGACTAGCGGCGAATGGTTGGTGTGATGCGGGCAAGGACATCAGTATGGGTGGACTTGTTGGCACATTGTTGATGCTCTTAGAAACCTCTGAATGCGGTGCAATTCTTGATTTGGATCGCGTTCCCTGTCCTGAGTCACTTTCTCTGGAAAAATGGTTGACTTCATTTCCTAGTTATGGATTTCTTCTGAGCATCCGCCCCGAATATTTAGCGAATGTGCAAGCAGAATTTGAGCAACAGGATTTGGTCTGTGCGGTAGTTGGGGAAGTACAAGCACATACTCAGTTGATATTGCGATCGCAAGGTGAATCATGTTTATTTTGGGAT
The DNA here is from genome assembly GCA_943371975.1 of Pseudanabaena sp. UWO311. GTDB lineage: Bacteria > Cyanobacteriota > Cyanobacteriia > Pseudanabaenales > Pseudanabaenaceae > Pseudanabaena. The sequence goes on from CALRWX020000062.1 coordinate 24,287, forward strand.
TTCGAGCGCGAGGCTTTAACTGGATTTTGAGTTGTGATTTTTCAAATGTAAATATCAGTTAGAACACCATATTCCTCTTAGGCAAGGTTTACTACTTCGCTTTCCAGATTTAATCGTGATGATGTTGTGATAATCTATAAAGCAGCATTTACCATAAACATTTGCTTGTAGTCAATGCAGCAGTTAATTTTTTAAATATTCGAGACTATGCAATCTAAATAGTCATAGAAAGCGATCGCTTAATCGGTAAAGCGTAAATTTTGGGAAATAAGATAATGTTTTAGAAAAACTAAAGGTAAAACAGTGAATTAACGCAGTTAACAACACAATACATGAAATAATCGCTCATGTGGGTAAATAGGTGAAAGGAGGGAAAAGAAGACGGCGGAGGAAATCAAAATCAATCCAACGCAAATTGTAAGACCACTCGAACATGGCTACATAGAGATACAAATACTTTTTATGGATACCGCGAAATGGACGAACAAA
>CALRWX020000063.1:0-23754 GCA_943371975.1 Pseudanabaena sp. UWO311
AGTGCGATCGCATCAGTTGGATCAACAATTGCTGGAGGTATATCGAGAATACTTTGAATCCTCGATATACTGACTACTCCCCTCTGATATGTCACCATCACAAAACCTAAAATCGCGGTTGGGAAGATCAACCTCTCTACATAAATAATTTGTTTAAGATATGCGCTGGCGCACATCTTAAACAAATTACTGGCGGGCGATCCGATTTTCGAGTTTTGGCTGCAAGGGTGAACTAGCGCTGATATATTCCGCGATCGCATCCGATAGCAGATAACCAGTTTCTAAAAGATTTTTACCTTCGGCAAAAGTGCGATAACCATCACCTCCAGAAGCGAGGAAGTTATTCGTTGCTACTCGATAGATCGCTGTAGAATTTAATAATTGGAAGTTACCTGAAGTATCTTTTACTTCTACTTTAGTAACTCGCTTACCTACGGGAAGCTTTATATCCCACACAAAGCGAATACCTGCTACTTGCGGAAATCTTCCTCCCTCTTGCTCTGCTATACTCACACCAATTTCTAGGGCTTCTTTGAATTGCTGTCCTGTTAATTCCACTCGCGTAATCGTATTACCAAAGGGAAGCGCTTCTAATACATTTCCCATCGTGATATTGCCTAAAGGGAATCCATTACGAATTCCGCCAGCATTGATAAGAACAACTTGGACTTGATCTATTTTGGTTTTTGCCAAGATTGCATCGGCAATCAAGTTACCTAGAGCAGTTTCGCTAGTTCGCAGTTTGACGCGATCGCCATCAAGGGCAACTAGAGATTTCCCAATCACTTTTTGACGCAAGGCCGCAATCGGTGTAGCATAGGCTTTGAGCTTGTCTGCAAATTCTTGATTAGGTTTTATATTTGCGTCAAGAGCATGGGGCTTTCCCGCCCAAGCAATTAACTTACCTGCGCGATCGAAACTTACCGATAGATCGCCTAAATATTTACCCCATTCCCAATCTGTCACTACCAACACAGGTTCTTTAGTTCCATTCTTCTCAACTAAGGGATAGGGATGATTAGCATTGGGAATATTGCCAACAGGCGTATGACTATGAGCGCCGATGATGATATCAATGTCGGAGACTTTTTGCGCTAGTGTTACATCATTCTCAAAACCAATGTGAGTTAGCGCCACGATTTTATTAATTCCTTGCTGCTTCAGGTCACGAACAGTTGAACGGGCGGCGGCGATCGGGTCAGTAAATTTCACTCCATCACCAACACTGGATAAAATTTGAGTGTCTGGAGTCGTCAAACCAAACACGCCGATCTTTTCGCCCTTTACATTGAGAACATGCCAAGGACGAACTTTGCCATAGAGAGGCGATTCGGGCGCGATATCGAGATTTGCGGAAATGATTGGAAATTTGGCTTTAGCAATGAAGTTAGCGAGAACTTGCTGACCGCGATCAAATTCATGATTGCCGATGGTTCCTGCGTCATAGGCAAGGGCATTATAAAAATCTAGATCTGCCTGTCCTAGATATTGATTGAAGTAGAGAGTACCTTGAAAAATATCCCCTGCATCCAATAGTAGTAAAGGTTCTTGATTGGTTTTGTTTTCAGTACGAATTTGATCAATTAGAGTGCGACGACGGGCAATTCCACCAAGTAAGCGATCGCCATATTTAATAGGTTCCAAATGCGCGTGATGATCGTTGGTATGCAAAATCCTGAGTGAGAAGCGACTTTCCTGTGCAACGACATTTAAAATTGCAGGTGAAGTGATCGCGATGATAAACGAAATCGCAAAAGGTATGAATATCAGAATAGATTGATTCAGATACGATTTAAGTTTGATGTAATTGGCGATCGCTTTAAAACTATTCTTCGCTTTCACAGTCATTACCCTTAGATTCATTTTGATTTTTGCATAGCCGCCAAATAATCATAAGGTACAGGTTTGCTCAATCTGAATACCTAGATTGTGACAATAGGGAAGATTGCCGCCAGTGTAGAGAGGGTACTTTGTACCCTCTCTACTTTTTCTGCTTTTTGTATTAGATGGTTAGTATAGCCGTAGTCAGTGTTGTTAGGACATAAAACCCAAATCAAATAATGTGGGGCGGAGCTTTGCGCCGCCCCACATTATTTGATTTGTCCTAATACAAGTGGCTATGGCTATAGAACTAAACTTTTACAATTGGAGAGGCATTATTGAACTGTCCAGAAAACACAAATTCTTGTAATGGTTTACGCACACGAGGCGCAATTTCTATTTCTCTCAAACCTTCAGAAAGAGATTGAGGATCGCCAACATAGCCGATTACTAGCGCCGTAGCAGGAGCATATCCTTCAGGGATTTGATATTCAGTTCTCGCCTTGTCACGGTCAAATCCTGCGGCTTGATGCACTGATAAACCAAGGGAAGTTGCCTGTACTGTTAGATTTCCCAAAGCTAAACCGACATCGTGGAAAGCATAACTATTTTCCTTGCCATCCTTAGTCACTAGCTGTGCTATAGCTAGGGCCAAAACTGGTGCGGATTTTGCCCAGCCTTGGTTAAATTCCACTAGCACACTAAGTAAACGCTGATACTCTTCAGGATTATCTTTGGTCGCAACAATGAAACTCCAAGGCTGATGGTTATAGGCCGAAGCTGCCCAACGTGCTGCTTCTAGTAGAGAGAGTAGAGTTTCTTTTTCGACATGGCGATCGCTAAAAGCTCTAGGACTCCAGCGATCGCGAATTAGTTCATGGACAGGGTATTGAGTTTCGGCTGGTTTCGCTGACATAGTAATTATTCCTATATATTTATCGCCAAGATTGTCAAGAGTGATTTGGAACGCTTTACACTTCAAATCATTTCTATCTATCGACTAGATTGGGAATATACCTGTGGGGAAGACCTATTAGCAAGATCTGTAGCTAGGACAAATCAAAACCTACTAAGCCAAGACTAGGCTTAGTAGCCTCACAAGTGATTACATACTAATGCAATTATTATGATCGCATTTCTCAGAAATAAGTAGACACGCTTAATTAATTACACATTCTGCGTTTGGGTAATTTATTCTGCATAGGTACTTACGACTAAACACGCTGGTTAGATGACGAATGTAGACTTCTCGCTTAAAAAGCATAGAGCTAAACAGTCGCGATATAGACCCCTGAAAAATAAATAAAATGTAATATTGTGCCTAAACTTGAAATATATGCGCTAGACTATTGACCGTAAGGTAAAAGTATTTATCGGTTGTAGCAATTGTTTTCTGTACTGGCAGTTTTTTTCTGTTTCATCGTGACAAGCTTCTCTCCGACATCTCTAACTCTACATAATCATTGAATTCTTGGAGAAAGCATAATGTCTATTTACGTTGGTAACTTATCCTATGAAGTTACCCAAGACCATTTGAAGCCAGTTTTTGAAGACTACGGCAAGGTTACTCGTGTTCATTTTCCTACTGACCGTGAAACTGGTCGCGCACGCGGCTTTGCGTTCGTTGAAATGAGCCAAGACGCTGAAGAAGATGCTGCAATCACAGCATTGGACGGCGCTGAGTGGATGGGTCGCGTCCTCAAAGTTAACAAAGCTAAGCCTCGCGAGAATAATGACTCGTTTGGTGGCGGCGGCAGAAGCGGCGGCGGCGGTCGTGGCGGCTATAACAAGTCTGGTGGCGGCGGCGGTCGTTACTAAAATATTAGAAATCAAAGGATTGTGCAAAGCACAATCCTTTGATTTCTAATATTTTAGCAAAATATAACCAAAATAGAGAGAATGCTTGGCGTTCCCTCTATTTTTTTTGATATGCTGAAACGAAATCAATATGCGGGTTTGCTTTGCATGGATTTATTGCAACCATTAGGCATTGTTGTTCAGGGTTCCTTAAGTGATGGTCTACAAGTACGCCTGAATGGGGAAATTTCCGTTGAAGATATGCGTGTTGGTAAGTTTTTAGTAGTGCATGGTCAACATACACGCTTTTTTTGTATTCTCACTGATGTCACTCTAGGAATCGCCAGCCCTCGTATTTTGATGAATCCTCCTGATCCGGAGAATACTTTTTTAACGGAAATCTTGGCAGGGACAGGAACATTTGGGACGATCAACTTAACGCCAATGTTAATGTTTGTTCCCTCAAACCCCTTTGATCTGATTGCTCAACGAGTAACTAGTCAAAATAGCGATCGCGTCCAAAAGACAAAGCGCAACAAATCATCCACCTATGAAACGGTAGAAGAAATCACTGATTTTCAACTCCTGCCCGTAAAAACGATTCCTAGTCATTTCTCGCAGGTGTTTGATGCGACTGAAAGGGACTTTCGGATTGTATTTGGTTGGGAAGATGACCCACATAAACGAAACTTCGCGATCGGGCAACCCATTGATATGCCCGTACCAATTTGTCTCGATCTTGATCGCTTTGTAGAGCGTAGTAATGGGGTATTTGGTAAATCGGGAACAGGTAAATCTTTTTTAACTCGCTTATTACTGTCAGGGATCATCCGTAAACAAGCGGCAGTAAATCTAATTTTTGATATGCACTCTGAATATGGTTGGGAAGCTGCCACAGAAGGTAAAAGATTTAGCACGGTTAAAGGCTTGCGGCAATTATTTCCAGCACAGGTGCAGATTTACACCCTCGATCCTGACTCAACTAAGCGGCGGGGCGTGCGCGATGCACAGGAGCTTTATGTTAGCTATGACCAAATCGATGTTGAAGATTTGATGCTAATTCGTGATGAGTTAAATCTTTCGGAAGCAAGTTTAGAGAATGCAATTATTTTGCGGAATGAATTTGGCAAGAATTGGATTTCGCGATTGTTAGCCATGACTAATTCCGAAATTCAGGAGTTTTGTGAACAGAAGATGGGGAGTAAATCCTCAATCATGGCGCTCCAGCGTAAACTCACCCGTCTTAATGATCTTAAATATTTACGCCCCACCTGTCCCGAAAATTATATTAAGCGGATTCTTGATGCGATCGCGGCGGGTAAACATATTGTGATTGAGTTCGGCTCGCAATCTAATTTGCTCTCCTATATGTTGGCAACAAATATTATTACGCGGCGCATTCATCATTCTTATGTGCAGCAAGCAGAGCGATTTTTGCAAACTAAAAATATTAGCGATCGCCCGCAACAATTAACGATCACCATCGAAGAAGCTCATCGTTTTCTCGCTCCTAATACTGCAAGACAGACTATTTTTGGGACAATTGCCCGTGAAATGCGGAAATATTTTGTGACTTTGCTAATTGTCGATCAACGTCCTTCGGGAATTGATAATGAAGTAATGTCACAAATTGGAACTAGAATTACAGCCTTACTCAATGATGAGAAAGATATTGATGCAATTTTTACAGGTGTAGCTGGTAGTGGCAATTTACGAACGATTTTGTCAAAATTAGATTCTAAACAGCAAGCCCTCGTCCTTGGTCATGCCGTGCCAATGCCTGTGGTCGTGCAGACGCGCCCTTATGACGAGACTTTCTATCGCGAGATCGGGGAAGTACCTTGGGAAGAAATTTCTACTCCTGAAGTTTTGCGCGTTGCGGAAACTGCCAAAGCAGATTTAGGATTTTAGGCGATCGCATTAAAGGTGCAATGTAAGGCGCAAAATTAGGATTAGGATATTGGTCAGCAGTTAATCAATTTTAAGAATATATGAACTATTTGGTTAGTGTTTGGGGCGATCGCCTAAAGGCCGAGGAGGTATATACACAGCTAGAGTCGGCAAATTTTCCGATGGAAGCAATTTCCATTTTAGGCAAAGGCTACAAAAGTGCTCAGGAATTTGGCTTTATTGATCCCATTGCACAGGGACGTAAACAAGCGTTTTTAATGGCTTACTGGCTAGTTCCCTTTGGCTTTTTAGCTGGAATTGGGTTTAGCCTTGTTACTGATTTACATACCTTTTCTTGGGCTGGATCAATTGGAAACCATGTGATCGGAGGCTTATTAGGAGCATTCGGTGGCGCAATGGGTAGCATTTTTGTTGGCGGTGGCATTGGTGTAACCACAAGTGGCGACACCATACCCATTCGTAACCGCCTTGATGAAGGCAAGTATCTAATAATTGTCCAAGGTACAGATCAGCAAGTAGTAAGGGCAAATCAAATTATGCGTCCCTTACGTCCTGAAAATATTCAAGGCTACGTTGCGCCCTAGTTGCAGCTATTAGGTGATCATATTTGTGGGTATTGAAGAGCGATCGCTGTATTTCTTTAAAAGTTGATTCTATAGGCTATGAGAAAAGGATTTTAAAAGAATTGCTTAGCAATTCTTTTAAAATCCTTTTCTCAGTTTTTTATGGAAATAAACAGGGCTATATTGGCACTACTTTGAAGTATTCATATTATTTGACTGCTGTAAAGTTACAATTTGTCGTTGAACAGATGGAGAATATAGACGCAAATAATTCCAATAGTTACCTAAAACCTTAGATACATAATCTCTAGTTTCATCATAGGGAATACTATTCACAAATTCGTCAGGATCGCTAATATTACGCCCTTCCACCCAACGACCTACAGCCCCAGGACCAGCATTGTAACTAGCGACAGCCAGCATTGAGTTGTCACCATAGCGGCTGTGGGTATAGGCTAGATACCAAGTTCCAAAACTGATGTTATCTAAAGGATTGTCAAGGTTGTAGTTGTTTACGCCCTTTTTGCTAGCAATCCATGAACCTGTCTCAGGCATGATTTGCATCAAGCCGATCGCCCCAGAACGCGAACGAATTTGGGCTTCAAAGCGAGACTCTTGGCGCATTAAAGCGATTACTAAGGCAGGAGAAAGATTACGCTCTTTCGACCAATCAGAAATGATATCCCAGTAATGGAATGGATAGAGAGATTGCATATAAGCAGGATGCTGTTTGATTTTGGCAATCTCTGCTTTTTGGGAATTAGAAACATCGATTAAGTCTAAACTTTCAATGGTCTTAATTCCCACGAGATTGTCTTGAACAGCAACCCGCAAAACGCCATCGGTGAAAATCTCATTAGGTTCTAGATTTCGCTTTGCATTTAATTCCGTTTGCCATTGCGATCGCGCATCACGATCTAGCCCTAGCAAATATAACTCCTGTAGTTTAGCGGAACCTACAGGTAAAGGAATCCGCGCACTGGGGATAGAAATTGCGGGTGTAGTATACCGCGCAGTGGTGAACGTCCCCACTTGCCAACCAAGCGAACCAGCCGATCTCCATGCGTAATAGGATTCTGGATGTTGGCGAATGGCGAATTCAAAAAATTTCTTGGATCTCGATTTATCACCACTTTGACTAGACCATTTCCCTGCCCAAAAGCTTGCTTCAGCTGCAATGCCACTGTCGGGACTATTGGCAATTAGGTTGTCAACGGTGGCGATCGCATTATTTAGTTGTCCACCGCTCGCCTGACCTTGGGCAATCCGCCAGCGTAATTGTCCAGCAGAACCACTACTGCCATAGCGTTCTAGCAATAGGTTGCGAGCATCACTCGCGGCTTTAGGACTATTGAGCTTATCTTGTAATAGTGTCGCCTTAATCAATAGAGCTTCACCTGCGGTGTCAGGATAATTAGCAATAAGGCGATCAGCCACAAAGATAGCTACTTCAGGGGACTCAAGCTGGGTAATCCGAATTAGCGCACGGGGAGCTTGAGGGCTTTGGGGAAATTGTTGGACAACACGATTGTAAGCAATGATCGCTGATTCATTCTGCTTGCCACGCTGTAAGCTACGCGCATACTTATAAGCTGTGATCGGATTAACCGTTGCAAGGTTATAGGCGTTAGCCGCCTTACCAAATTCAAAATTATTGTAATATGCCTCAGCGACTGCCCACCATTGATCACTTGTGAGATACGGAGCGCTTGAAACCAGACGATCCAAGGTTGGGACAATCCCTTTAATGTCACCAAAATAAGTGACTAAATGAGCCATTAGATCAACGCGACTAGGCGCTTGTGCTAATAGGCGGAGAACAACTTCTTGAGATCGGGGATGAGCAGGAAATTTATCTAAAAGCTGTTGATTCTGCCCCAATGCAAACAACCCTTCCGCCGCCGCAGGACTATTTGGGTAGTTGGTTAAAATGCTTTGCCAAGTCTTAGTTGCACCTTGGATATCACGAATCTGAGTTTGTGCTTGGGCACGTTTGAGTAAAACATAATCCGCCAAGGTTGGGTATTCTGTTTCTAGCTTATCAAGGGCTGCGATCGCTTCACGGGACTTCCGACTATTGAGGTAAATATCAGCAAGTACCAGTTTGGCACGGACACGGTCAATATTTGCTGACGGCTGTTGAGCCTGAGTTTCTAACTTAGAAAGCCTTTGATCGATTGGCGAATAGGTAAGTGGATCAAAGGCTTTGTTGTCTCGGTTATTCGCTAAGCTTGCATTTAGAGCAAGATCTGACTCAGAAGAAGCGGTAATTAGTGGAGCGCTAGCCCCTGCTAATGTCGCACTGAGCATTACTACGATTGACCAACGCATTAAATTTTTCATCCCGATACGTTCTTAATGTCAAGCATAGTAACATTTTGTGACTATATAAAATATGACTATGAAATTTAAGACATATTCCGTAAATTTTATAGTCATATTTGTAATCGTTTAAGACTTGAGCTTATCTTTATGTTGAGGACAAGCGATCGCAATACTAGAACCAAGGACAAACCCTGTATATTCCTTCAATTTGGTGAGTTTGTCCGCAGGAACAGAGCTACCCTGTTTATCAAACTCTTTTTCTAACGCATCAATTAAAGTTGCTAAAGGAACCCCCTGATCCAAAGCTTTGCAAGTTTCGGTTTCCACTAGACCCACATACTTGATTCCCCCAGTTGCCTCATAAAATTCTTTGTATTCAGCATTCTCTTTAACAAAAGCATCAACATCTTTAGTCTTAGGAGAAGAAGGTGCATCAGATTTATCTTTGTCAGCTTTAGAAGCATCAGAGGTCTTAGGAGATTCTGATGCTTTAGCTGAAGCAGATGTAGTAGGACTAGCTGAAACAGACGACGAAGAGGTAGTTGTTGCACTAGGCTGCTGACAGGATGCTACTGCCAAAGCAACAGAAACAGGCAGCAGCAAGCGTTTAGCAAAGTGTTTAATCATAAATTCAATATGTACAAAGTGTACGAAGATTCACAACTCAATGATAATATCCTAGCAGTACGTCTCATACAGTACTTTTCATTGCAATAAAATAAATTTAGATATAGTTATAGGCGTGGTAATTTTTGTTAGGACATAAAACCCAAATAATGTGGGGCGGAGCTTTGCGCCGCCCCACATCATTTGGGTTTTGATTTGTCGTAATACGAGTGGCTATAGCTATACTTACTATTTAGGATAGACTCTGGCAAATTTGCAAACGGGAAATCGATAAACAGCGAATCGGTAAACAAAGATTTATGTTTAATGCAACCGAGCTTCTGATCAGTAATTTTGTGGAACAACTAAAGTTAGGATATCGCCGAACCTATGGCGGCTATCTGCATGATTATGAAGATATTATCGGTTGGGCTGGTAACATGGCTCTCGAAAATATAGCTAATAGTGATGCGCTATACCACAACGTTGAACATACGATCCTAGTAACTCTAGTTGGTCAAGAGATTTTACGAGGCAAACATATTCGCGAAGGTCGAGTTACACCTGAAGATTGGCTCCACTTTATTATTTCTCTCGTTTGCCATGATATTGGCTATGTCAAAGGCGTGTGCCTTCAAGACAGTAATGGCAGGTTTGCTACTGGTATTAAGGATGGCATGGTTGAATTACCCGCAGGCGTTTCTGATGCTGGGCTAACTCCATATCATGTCGATCGCGCCAAGTTATTTGTCAATCAGCGCTTTGCTAATCACTCTTTGATTAAAGCAGAGAAAATTTGTCGAAACATTGAACTCACCAGATTTCCCGTGCCAAAAACTGGTGATCATCAAGATACGACTAATTTTGCAGGACTAGTGCGATCAGCGGATTTAATTGGACAGCTTAGCGATCCCCGTTATCTCAAAAAAATTGGCGCATTATTTTATGAATTTGAAGAAACAGGTGTAAATGAAGCATTGGGATACGCTCATCCTGGAGACTTACGCCGTAATTATCCTAGATTCTACTGGACTAATGTATATCCCTATGTCAAGGATGCTTTGTACTATTTATCGCTGACCCAACAAGGTCAAGAGATTGTGGCGCATCTCTATTCCAATGTGTTTGTAGTAGAACACGAGAAGCCGTAATATCAACAATCAATTTAGAATCTTACGCCGCTCGCTACGCAAGTTGTGCAAGATTCTAAATTGGCTAGAACGCACTTACTCTGACCCATTGCTGACTCGTAGTTTGTTCATAGAGTTCTTCTAAGTGGTCAATATTTTTCACCAGCGTATAGCGATCTAAAACCCTTTGTCTTGCCTTGATTCCGATAATCTTTGCCATTTCGGGATGGGATACAAATAACGGCAAAAGTGTGCTGAGTTGGGAAGTCACTTTATGGGAATCAAGAATAATTCCTGCCCCATTCTCGATAACTTCGCCATCTGCACCAACATCCGTTGCTATACAGGCAACGCCACAGGACATCGCCTCTAACAACGATAACGATAACCCCTCCACCAAGGAAGGCAAAATAAATACATCCGTACCGCGCAAAATTTCAATTCGTCTCTGTTCATCGGCAATATATCCCATCCAGACAATACTGGGATCATTTCCATAAAAAGCTTTTAAAGCTGCTAACAATGGTCCAGTACCAACGATCGCTAATTTACAACCTTCAGGCATTCGGCATTTGCGCCAAGCCTTGAGTAGCGCCTCAACATTTTTTTCTGCGGCTAGTCGTCCTTGATAGAGAAATAACACATCAGCTTTGAGCTCTTCCTTAATATTGGAAGCTCCGGGCGAATAGCGATCGCTATCAACTCCATTGGGAATAATCGCAATGCGAGTATTAGGAACACCTAATTTATTGAGAAATTCTTTTTGGATATTAGAAAAAATAATGACTTGATTGTAATCCGCTAGGGATGGTGCGTAAATTTGATAGGTGAGTTGTTGAGTGCTAGAAGCAAGATTGCGTCGTTTCAAATCGAAGGGTTGATGAAAGGTTGCCACAAGAGGCAAATCTAGCTCGGCACAAATTTCTGGCAAGCGAAAATCTAGCGGTGAAATAGCAAGGGAAGCATGGACAAGATCAGGTTTTAGCGATCGCAATGAGTCAACTAAAATCTTATGCGCTCTCAGAGAGGGAACGGTATAAATGGTGGATTTGTAGAGAAAGGGCAATGCTACATCTTGTGCTTCTTGAAGATGTTCATCTAGTTCCTCATGATCTAGATTGTCGCTATCAGTCTCTGGCGCAAAATGCATGAAACTGACGCGATGTCCGCGATCAAGTAAAGCATTTGTAATTTCGCGACTATAAGTCACGTTGCCACAAGCAGGCGATCTTTTACCTAACCATGCAATATGCATGAACTACACCACATTATTACCAAGGGTATAATACCAAATGGTTAATCCAAAAAGAGATACTCTGCAATGTAAAATACCTCTTTTTTATTTTGCTTGTTTTTTATGGGTCGCCCGGGATTTGAACCCGGAACAAATCGGTTAAAAGCCGAGTACTCTACCGTTGAGTTAGCGACCCTCATTTAGTTATAAAAAGCGCTCACGGCTGTGTTGTAACTTTCGTTTTAATCGCGCTTGGCTAGTCTAACATGGCTTTAGCAAATTACACCAGTCAAACTAAAAGGTCTTACTTCAGTAATTTTTATTGAAACTGTTTGACCGATTAGCTCAGCTAATGATTGTCCCGTTGTGATCTCTGTGAAGGCAATGCGATTAGTGCGAGTACGTCCCATGACTTGATTAGGATTCTTGGGATTAGTGCTTTCAATCATTATTTCTTCGATACGTCCTGCATAACGTTGCGATCGCTCGGCCGCATTTTGATTAACTGCATGGTTTAAACGCTGGAGACGATCACTTTTAATTTCTTCACTCAACTGATTTTCCCAAACCGCCGCAGGTGTTCCGGGGCGAGGTGAATAGGCGGCTGTATTAACTAGATCAAACCCAATGTCGTTAACAAGTTGTACCGTGCGCTCAAACTGTTCTTCAGTTTCCCCAGGAAAAGCCACGATCGCATCGGCAGTAATTGCCGCATCAGGCATGATTTCCCGAATATCATCAATAATGCGGCGATAGCGCTCGTGAGTATATCCCCTTGCCATTGCCTTAAGAATCTCGTTATCACCCGATTGGAAAGGAATATGAAAATGTTCGCAAACCTTGGGAAGTTCAGCACAGGCTTTGATGAGGCGTGGACTAAAATAGCGAGGATGACTTGTAGCGTATCTAATGCGATCAATCCCTTCGACATCATGAATGTAATAAAGTAGATCCGTGAAGGTAATCTTGCCACCGACACCAGCACCAATACCACCTGCTGGCAGGTCTCGCCCATAGGCATCGATATTTTGACCTAGTAAAGTAATTTCTTTGTAGCCTTGCTCTGCCAGTTTTTCAATTTCTTGACGGATCACCTCTGGAGTACGAGATTGCTCCCGCCCACGCACTGAAGGCACAATGCAATAGGTACAGTTTTCATTGCAGCCATAGATCACGTTTACCCAAGCCGATACCGAGCTATTACGTCGTGGGGTGGTGATATCTTCTTCTATATGGGCATCTTCGGTTGCAGCAACTTGATTACCATTAAAAACCTGTCCTAGTAGGTCGCCAAGACGATTTACATGCTGTGGTCCCATGACCAGATCAAGTTCAGGAACTCTTCTTAGTAATGCCTCACCTTCTTGTTGGGCGACGCAACCAGCCACGACTAGGGTTAAGTTAGGATTTTCACGCTTACGTTTTGCTTGTCTACCTAAGTATGAATAAACTTTTTGTTCAGCATTGTCACGAATACTGCAAGTGTTATACAAAATCAGGTCGGCTTCTTCACTTTCTTCCGTTGACTGATAACCCATATCCTCCAAAACGCCTGCCATGCGCTCGGAGTCGGCTTTGTTCATTTGGCAGCCGAAGGTAACGATGTGATATTTCTGAGCAGTCATGAAAATGTTTAACCAAGCCAAAAAGATTTCTTTTCTATTCTAATATCTTTCAGCATTGATTATTGATACTTGCTTTTTAAAAACCGCCAAAGCGAATGAGAATTAAGCATCAAAAATCGATCTCACTAAGCTCTTCACTACCCATACATCGATATCATCAGTTCTTATCGCTTCAGCGATTTTATGGGCACGATCTAGATCGGCAGCGATCGCAAACATTGTTGATCCTGAGCCTGACATCATTGCGCCGAGACATTCTTGATCGAGTAATTTATTTTCAAGGTCCACTAGTTCAGAATACTCAGGTAATACTACTCGTTCTAAATCGTTATACAACAAACGACCAATTTTAGTCGATGCAGACTCACCACCAGAAGCGATTGCCGCCAGCATTTGAACCATTTTACCAGAGAGATCTTTATGTTTAGCAGGATTATTGGTCAGCAATCCTAGCGATCGAAAAGTTTGATATGCCCAAACGGTGGAGATGGAAATCTGGCGAGGCTTACAAACTACTAAGACTAAATCCTTGAGAGCGGGCAATGGCGACAAAATATCCCCACGACCAGTTGCTAGAGCCGTACCACCCACTACACAAAAGGGAATATCAGAACCTAACTGTGACGCAAAATCACAAATTTGGGACTGTGTAAGACCCAAATCCCACAGGCGATCAATCCCCACTAAAACCGCCGCCGCATTTGCCGATCCACCAGCTAAACCTGCCCCCATTGGGATTTGCTTGTCGATCCCAATTTCGACACCCCCAACCTCTGGAAAGTTACTCTGCATCAATGCGGCGGCTTTATATGCAAGATTACTACGATCACAAGGTACTTCAGGATTAGTACAGGTCACTTGAATCTCATCAATACCGCTTTTACGAATATCGACGCGGTCGCAGAGATCAATACTTTGCAGAATCATCACCAAATCGTGATAACCGTCAGAACGATTACCCGTAATCTCTAAGTAAAGATTAATTTTTGCAGCAGCTTTAAGAGAAATACGCGAGTTCATTGGGAAAAAGTTCGCTTGTATATGTGCTGTAAATTTTTTTGATCAGCATCAGAGCCACCACGACGAAGAGATCGCATTTGGTTTTCCACCATTAGCTTAGCATCTGCTCGTGACAAGGGATCAAACTGAATACCTTCAGGACTATTCGTAATCAAAAAGAATAATCTTTGTGCGTAGAGAGTAGTAAACAAACTACGAAACTCATCTACCCTACATAGGCGGGATAGCAAGCCAAAGGTAGGATGATTTAGATAGTGTTCGGACATTTGGCAGGCTTGGGAATGTAATGAATAAATGTTCTTGATGGCTTATTCGATAAAAGCACAGGATTTTATCTAAGCATAAACTTTCAGAAAGAAATAAATTTTTTCTGTATCGTAGGTAACATTGGTCTACGGCAATCATCATAACCGAGCTTTTAACAAAAAATTAAAGATCCCCAGAAATTTGATCGCACAAACTATTTGACAACATTTCTATTAACATTTTGATATATGGGGTGCGATTAATCAGGAATTGTTATCAAACCTTAACTACTTTTTACATCAAGTCTGAGCAAATCATGAGTCAAGTTTTTAATTTTCACTTTTTTACGAGATTTGTTTTGAGCTTTGTCGCAATCGCTATTATTTTCGTCGCAAATCCCGCGATCGCTGCCGAACGTCGGCCTGTGATTCCCGCTAATGGTCAGCCTATCCTCAGTGGTCATATGCATGGCTCTGATTGGCTTATAGCATCTAAAGATTCTAAGCAAGCTTACTGTGAAGAAGCCTTTGCTGCTTTCCGTGGTTCCGCCGCCCAGAGCTATATCATCAGCCACAATATCCAAAGCCTGAGTCCAGAAGGACTATGCGATCGCATGGATCAGTACTACAGCCTCGAAGAATATCTTGATGATCGTTTAGGCTCCGCCGCCGCGATTGCCCCCATCCTTTTTGCTGATACCCCTCTCGGTACTAAATACTAGATTTACAGTAATTCAAATCTCAAATTTGTTTGAACTATCTGGCTAAATATATAGACACAATCAAATGTAAAACTCCAACAAGCTGATTCGTCCGCAAAGTGGACGAATCAGCTTATTGGAGTTTTATAGAAATTAGGGGGAACAAGGGGCTTAATCCCCTTGTCTCTGTAAATGTATGAGTGTGGCGTAAGCGACAGTTAAATTCATTCAGATCCGTATAATTACTCATTAGAGATGTTTATGGTTCACAAAAATACACATGACATAGGATAGAATCTGAGTCATATAATATACATGTCTATTTTTGTGGTGTGATCGCAACGTTTTAAAACGTTCTAAAAGGAAGTATGAGCAAACAAACTAAAGCCCCAATCAAAGAGATTTCTACATTGAACGTAACCGCTAAGAAGTTATATTCCGAAGAAGTACAAGCTGAACTCGCGGAATTACAGTCAGACATAGATGTTCTATTACAACAATTGCAAAGCTTGAGCTGCAAAACTTTAACCACCGCAGGGAGTGCTCAGTAGTGGTTGCCATACAAAATTCCTCACACACTCTTACCTCTGAGACTACCCTTCGCGACATCATCAAAACCATCCCTTCCGAATACTTTGAGAAAAAGCCTCTCAAAGCTTGGTCTGGGGCTTTGTTTTCCCTAATAGCCGCAGCGCTTGGTTATGCCAGCATCGCTTTCTCACCCTGGTATTTGTTACCTTTTGCTTGGATATTTACAGGTACAGCTTTAACAGGTTGGTTTGTAATTGGTCATGACTGCGGACATCGTTCCTTTTCTAACAAAAATTGGGTAAATGATTTAGTCGGTCATATTGCATTTTTACCTTTGCTCTTCCCTTTTCACGGTTGGCGCTTCAAGCATGATCACCATCACCTCCATACCAACAAAATGGGTGAAGATAATGCTTGGTATCCTTTCACCGTCGAGCAGTACGAAGAAGGTAAAGGTCTAATTTCTAACGTTTATCGGCTGATTCGCACCAATTTTTGGTGGCTTGGTTCGATTTTGCATTGGGCAAATTTGCATTTTGATGCCAGTCTCTATCCTGAGCGTCAGCAGAACCAAGTTAAGTTCTCCTATCGCTTAGTTATAGTTTTTGGGGCGATCATTACTCCTGCTTTGATCTACACCACAGGTTTCTTAGGATTTATCAATTTCTTTGTAATGCCTTGGTTTGTTTATCACTTCTGGATGAGTACCTTTACCATCGTTCACCATACAATGCCCGATATCCAGTTTAAGGATGCACATAAGTGGCACGCCGCAACTGATCAGTTAACGGGAACTGTACATTGCGATTATCCAGCTTGGGTTGAATGGTTATGCCACGATATTAATGTGCATGTGCCTCACCACGTTTCGACTGGTATTCCTTCCTATAACTTGCGTCTTGCCCATAAGTCTCTTGATGAGAATTGGGGACAGTATATGTATAAGACTAAGTTTTCTTGGGCTTTGATGAAAGACATTGGCGCTTACTGCCACATCTATGACGCTGAGAAATGCTATCAAACTTTTGCTCAAGTCGATGCTATAGATAAGGCATAGACAACACAAAAAAGGCGGTGCTTAGCACCGCCTTTTTTGTGTTTAGTTACGCAGATCAGCGATCGCACTGAGAGCAACATTGGCGATCGCTTGATCGGTTGCTTTGGGCAAATGGTAATATTTGCCACCACCTGCGGCGGCGAGTTCCTTGGCAAATCCCGTTGATACAAATTTATTTTCCGTATCGATGACCAACAGACCAATATTCAAGGCGCAAATCTTACGACAAATATCAATTAATTCACCTTTGATATCAGGCTTGTTTTCAGGATCGATTGGCTCACCCTGCGATCGCGCCAGTGAAACATTGCCGCGACCATCAGTAATCGCCACAATGGT
Source organism: Pseudanabaena sp. UWO311 (assembly GCA_943371975.1). Lineage (GTDB taxonomy): Bacteria > Cyanobacteriota > Cyanobacteriia > Pseudanabaenales > Pseudanabaenaceae > Pseudanabaena. Next base: position 16,906 of record CALRWX020000063.1, read on the forward strand.
TACAGAACCTACATCACCTGACTGTCTAGCATTCAAGCCCACACGCACCGCCTGAGTTAATCCATGTGCCAAAGGCGAACCACCACCACAGGGCATTGTATCCAAACGCCGCCGCGCTGCCTCAATAGAACGGGTGGGCGGTAACAATACATCCGCCTTTTCACCTCGGAAGGGAATTAGAGAAATTTGGTCACGGTTTTGATAGCTATCGGTGAGCATCCGCAAAGCCGCACCCTTAGCCGACTGCATCCGATTGAGTGCCATCGATCCAGACGCATCCACAAGGAAAACAGTGAGCGCTCCCGCTTTACGGGCTAACTTCTTGGCTCTCACATCGGTACTTTCAACGATAACCTTGCGATGGGGTTGGCGCAATCTTCTCGCCTTTTGATAGGGAGCCGAAGCGCGGAGGGTAGCATCAACGGCAATGCGATCGCTTTTTCCTTGTGGCAAAACTGGCTTGATATAGCGCCCACGCTCTTGGGAATAGATCACATTGCGCGTACCAGATCGCCCTTGCTTTTGCATCGATTGCGCGAAAAATAGCACTTCAGGATCAAGAATTACACCTTCAGGATCAAAGATAAACTCTTCAGGAATTTCAGGAGATTCATCTTCCTGTTCCTGTTCCTCTTGGTTATCCTCCTGTTCCTGTTCACCGTCATCATTGGGCGGCGGCGGTGGTGCTTGCTGTTGCTGCTGTTCAGGTTGTTGTTGCTGTTGTTGTTCGGGAGAAAGAGGCGATCGTGGTACGATTACCAACTCCACCGCCTGCCGCAAATCATCGGCATTAACTTGAGTACGACTTTCCAGCGCCGCCGCCGCCTTCGCTACCCGCACCGCAAATAATTCCGCACGATGTCCCTGCACTCCACCCCGCACCGCTTCCGCAATTAAGTACTGCATCTGCGCTCTGGAAATAGTCACATCACTCAGCCATTCCCGCGCCAAAATGATCTGCGTCCGTAAATCATCTACATCGGCATCATAGCCTCGTAAGAAAGATTCAGGGGAATTAGCATAATCCAACACCATATCCACCGCTTCCACTCGCTGATCGAGGGAGAGAACTCCATCGGCGGATAAGTTCACCGCAATCCGATCCATCAAATGCTGACTTAAAGCGCCTTCCTCAGGGTTATAAGTGGCAATCAGTAAAGGTTGACAGGGATGTTGATAGCTTATTCCTTCCCGTTCGACTTGGTTATAGCCTGTGGAGAGAGCAGAAAGCAGTAAATTAGAAATCTGCGGATCAAGCAGATTAATTTCGTCGATATAAAGAACGCCACGATGGGCTTCGGCTAATAGCCCGGGTTGAAATATCGTCTGACCCTCACGCACCGAACGACTCACATCTACGGAACCAATTAGCCGATCTTCGGTAATTCCCAAGGGAATTTGGATAAACGGCGCAGGAATAACTTTTGTGGAAATATCATTAGGATCTTTATCCTTCATCGCCTTGACCAGCACATCATCCCATGTGTCGGGTTTAGTCGGATCGCAATTGCTTAAGGATTCAACAGCGACTTCGATCGGTGGCAGCAAAGCGTGAATACCACGCGCAAGGACGGATTTAGCTGTGCCTCTTCTACCTGCGAGGGCAATCCCACCGATCGCAGGATCGATCGCTGCTAGCAGTAAAGCGGTTTTAATCGCTTCTTGACCGACCACAGCCGCAAGGGGAAAGGTGATGGGGGTGTAAGAGATATTTGTGGTGAGGGGCAGCGAAGATACCATGCGATCGGGTAATTAGGTTAAAAAATATGAAAGTTTTAAGAAATGAAATTTTAAGCTTCAGGTTAATTATAGACTAAGCTATTTATATAATGTAATTTGGTGAAAACAACTCTCAAAGCTCTTAACTTAGGTGTGAGCTAATCACTAAGACGCTATCAAGAGCAAATCTCTCATCTTTTTTCCTTACGGAACTATTTATGCTTACACGTTTAAAAGTATCTGGATTTAAGAATCTCATAGATGTAGACATCCGATTTTCTCCGTTTACCTGTATTGCTGGGGCTAATGGGGTAGGCAAGTCCAATCTTTTTGATGCTATTCAGTTTCTGAGTGCTTTAAGCGATCACCCTTTGATAGAAGCGGCACGATTGATTCGAGATGAAGGAGGCAAAGCCTCTGATGTACGTAGCCTTTTTCATAGAGTAGGAGATGATTACGATACAGAAATGAGCTTTGAAGCAGAAATGATTATACCTAGTCAAGGTATAGATGACTTAGGACAAGCGGCGAAAGCTAGTAGTACTTTTCTTCGTTACACCTTGATAATTGCGTATCGCTCTGAACAAAGCTTTCCTAAGTCTTTAGGCTCTCTAGAAATTCTTAAGGAAGAGCTTGTACGTTTTAATAAAGCTGATATTTCTAAAAATCTTATTTTTGATTACTCTAAACAATGGATTAATTCTTTGTTTATACGTCGATTTCGTGGAGAATATATATCTACTGAAGGAGACAAAAATGACGTAAATAGAAAAATAAAAGTCCATCAAGATAGCGGTAGTAGCGGTCGAGAGGAAGGTGGGTCTGTAGGTAAAACAAGACGATTCCTAGCAAGAACCTTACCAAGAACAGTTCTTTCCGAATCTAATGCAATTGAGAGTCCAACAGCATTACTAGTAAAACGAGAAATACAATCATGGCGAATTTTACAGCTTGAGCCTTCCGCACTAAGAAAACCTGACGATTTTATGTCTGACGATGTGTTAGGGATGGATGGTTCTCACCTGCCTTCTACCCTATATCGTCTTGCTGACAAGACAAGTTATAGTCAAGAAAATCTTGATAATTCTGGAGAAGAAATTTATGCTCAAGTTGCAAATACTCTCTCTGAGTTAATTCATGATGTTAGAAGTGTAAGTATTGATCGTGATGAAAAACGACAACTTCTAACTTTAATGGTTCAAGGTCGTGATGGCACGTTCCATCCTGCTAGAGCTTTGAGTGATGGGACTTTGAGATTTCTCGCTTTAGCTGTACTAAACCTTGATCATGAAACTCAAGGGTTGCTATGTTTAGAAGAACCTGAAAATGGTATTCATCCTGAACGCATACCTGCAATTTTAAAGCTTTTACAGAGTATTGCTACAGATGTCAATGAACAAGTTGATATCGATAATCCCCTACGTCAAGTTATAATTATTACTCATTCTCCTGCGGTTGTATTGCAAGTTCCAGATGATAGCCTTGTTATTGCAGAATTAAAAGAGATTGTTAATAATCACAAACGATATAAAGGGGTTAGATTTAGTTGTTTAAATGGCACTTGGCGGACTAAAGATGAGGCAGTAAATATTGTTGCAAAAGGACGATTGCTTGGTTATCTCAATCCAGTAGCTTCTAATGAAAAAATAGATGTCTATAGTAATGGAAATTTCAAGCCTAAATCCAAGAAAAGAGCTAGGGTAGTTGATAGACCTGACATACAGCCATATATCACTGGGCTTATGGAGGATATCCTAGAGTCATGAATGATTTTAAATTCACATTAATTGCAGATGGGCGTACAGATGATGCTTTAATCCCAATTCTAAAATGGCTCTTAATACAATTAGGAGTTAATGCACCTGAACCACAATTACCAATTTTAGGAAGTTTACGAAACCCTCCTAAAAAGTTACAAGATAAAATCGCGATCGCTCTAGATTTATTTCCATGTAATATTTTGTTTGTCCACCGAGATGCAGAATCCGATGAAAACCCTATTGAAAATCGTACAAAGGAAATTCGTAAGGCAGAAAAGCTTGTTAAAAAAACATTACCTCCAATAGTCTGTGTCATTCCTATTAAGATGATTGAATCTTGGCTTCTCTTTAATGAAGATGCAATTCGGAAAGTTGTAGGAAATTCTAACGGTAAGCAGGAACTAGATTTGCCAAAAATTTCTGAGATTGAAACAATATCTGATCCAAAAGCAAGACTGGAGAAGCTTCTAATTGACGCAAGCTTTCCAAGTAGACGAGGCAAAAAAGTTAGTATTCCTTCCAACTATTGTATTAGAGTCGCTGAGATGATTGATGACTTTGAGCCATTAAGGAAGTTGTCGGCTTTTCAAGAACTAGAAAAAGAGTTAAAGAACACGTTAAACGAACATTTTTCTGATTTATTAATTTGATGAACTCACTAAACAAAACAAATTGCATGAATATGCAAACTCTTGCTGTAGCGGCATATCGCAATTAGTCGAGAGGATGTTGAAATTAGGCGATCGCCTAGGCTTATGTCGTGTTTGCGATCCAGTTGAAAATTATAAGGTTGAGCTAACTAGCCAAAGCTATGAAGAAGCTCAACTATGGTTATTAGAAGATGAGTTTGAGCCAATTAACGGAAAGCTGGCTATCACTTGCTGAAGTTTTATAAGGGACAGGCGTTGTTGCATAAAAATAGGAAGAGACGGTAAATTAGGTAATAATTAGACAGTAAATGAGGTATATCACCAAGCAGGAAGACAAACGCAAGGATTTTTAGAGTCACTCTTCACCTTGATGGGATAGACTTGCCAGTACCAGACCACAGCACCGTATTGGGAGCATCACAATACCAATGCCCTACCCCATCCCTATGGCCAAAATCTCCGCTATATCCGTAAACATGGGCGTAAAAAAACGCATGATTCAACTCGCTAAACCTTTCTCCTGTCCTGTTGCTCTTTAATTATCTAGCCTAAATATCCTCTATCTTTTGCCTTCTTTATATTCATGAAACAAAGCCAATTTTATCCTTACATCTGGCGGACTACCATTTTTCTAGATATGGAATTACTATAAACTTTTTCCATTTACGATCAGGGCACAGAACTTATCAAAGGGCAACGGGCGATTATAGAAATATCCTTGGATACTGTCACATCCCAAATCTTGAAGAACCTTCAGTTCTCCCTTTGTTTCCACACCCTCGGCAACAGTTTTGAAATTGAGACTCTTTGCCATCGTAATAACAGCTTTAGTAATCGCTCGATTCTGACTATCAGTATCAATATTTTGGACAAAGCATCGATCAATTTTTAGAGTATCTAAGGGAAACTTTTTGATATAACTCAAGGACGAAAACCCTGTACCGAAATCATCAATCGAGAGCTTTACGCCGATCGCTTGTAATTGCATCAACTTTGCTAAACTTGCATCAATGTTGTGGACAACTGTAGTTTCAGTTATTTCTAGTTCTAAGTATTGCGGCTCCAAGCCTGTTTCATCCAAAATATCTAGGATGCGTTTGTCGAGATCTTGCTGCTGAAACTGCCTTCCTGAGATATTTACAGACACTTTTAAAGCTGACATACTTGAGTGCAAAAGATTAGCGTCAGTATTTTGGAGAAGTTTTTGAGAAAGTAATTTTTGTGCTGACTTAATCTGTGTACAAGCAGTTCTGAGAACCCATTCACCAATTTCAATAATGGAACCATTACTCTCAGCAATGGGAATAAATTTGAGTGGTGAAATAATGCCTTGAGCAGAATGATTCCATCGGATGAGAGACTCAGCTCCAAACATCTGTCCTGTGGCAATATTAACCTGTGGCTGATAGTAAAGCTCAAATTCTTGATTGTCTAAGGCTTGATGTAAATCTGTTTGTAACTCTAGACTTAAAGATGTTTTTATCTGAGTTCCATCAAAAAATTGATAGCAATTACCACCACGACGTTTTGCCTCTTGAAGAGCAAGATTTGCTTGCAGCATAATGCTATTCGCGTCTTTAGGACAAAGAGAAATCCCAATACTAGCAGTAACGTAAACTTTAGTTAAGCCAACGACAAAAGGAGTACTAAAAGCCTCTAATAATGATTTCGCAACATTATCTGCTTCCGCCTTAGGATTGGCAGTAGATAAAATAATTGCAAATTCATCACCACTAAGACGACAGATTGTATCGTCATTCTGGACTACACTGATTAGTCTTTCTGAAATTTCTTGGAGAAGTCTATCGCCAAATTCTTCTCCTTTTAAATCATTGATCGTGCCAAATCGATCAATATCAATTAATAGAATGGGAATTGTCAATGATGGATCGGTTTCAGAAATAACTTTGTCTAGACGTTCTCGCAAAGCTAATCGATTAGGAAGTTGAGTTAATGTATCAAAATATAACAAACGGTCTAGCTGCTCTTGAGCGAAATTTTGAGCCATCCCTTGATAATGACGATCAATTTTTTCTCTTTTACTAAGTTGAGCTGCGATCGCGCCTAACAATTCTTCTCGATTTAAAGGTTTCGTGAGATAGTCATCGGCTCCATGTAACATACCTTGGCGTAAATTTTGGTGATCGGCTAAGGCAGTCAAAAAGATGAAGGGAACAACTGTTAGATTTGGGTCTTGACGAATTGCTGACAAGACTTCATAACCATTCATTTCAGGCATTTGCACATCAGATAAAATCAAATCGATCTTTTCATGTCTAGCACAATTCAATCCTTCCCGACCATTCGAAGCAGAGATGACTCGATATTCTGATAATTCAAGAATGTCACAAATATTTTCTCGAATATCATCATCATCTTCTATAACTAGTAAGGCATACATTGAGTGTAACCTCTATAATATTCCATTGATTTTACCAGTAAAGCACAAAGCGATTTCTTAAGACTCGGACAAATCTTCAAGAAGCTTACTGCACAGTCTTTTTGAAGATTTGTTTGTAATTTACAAAACCTTAGGCTGTAGTTGCAATTTCTATCAATATATATAATCTTATCGCTCATGTGGGTAAATAGGTGAAAGGAGGGAAAAGAAGACGGCGGAGGAAATCAAAATCAATCCAACGCAAATTGTAAGACCACTCGAACATGGCTACATAGAGATACAAATACTTTTTATGGATACCGCGAAATGGACGAACAAA
>CALRWX020000064.1:0-23302 GCA_943371975.1 Pseudanabaena sp. UWO311
TGCGCCGCCCTTCATTATTTGAGTTTTATTTCCTAACAAGACTGACTACGGCTACATCTATGTTAACGGTGTGGATATGCTTTTGATGGCATAGCGATCGCGTGATTTACCGATCGCAAACTTAAAGGACTCAGCCACACTTTTATTAGACTGAGTAGCAAAAATAATTAGTCCCAAAAGGCAAATACCTGTTGCGATCGCAAATATATTCGTGATCCCAACTAATCCAATCATTTTACCCATCACAGGAGCGGAGATCGCCATACCAACATCAAAGCCGATCCATGTCATCCCAAATACATAGCCCCGTTCTTGAGGTACAGTGCGATCGGCGAGTAAAGCGATAATACTTGGAATTATGATTCCTGAACCTAAGCCTTCAGCAGCCCCTGACAATAGAAACTCGTAGTCATGGCTAGCAAAGTATATAATTGCCAAAGATAAGGCATAACAGAAAATTCCAATGGAAATAAAGATACCGCGTCCCCATTTATCACTGAGCCTTCCTACAGGAAAACGAATGATAAATCCTGATAAAGCGGCTGCCATATAGAATAAACCTGCGTTCAGACCGATATGTTTTTGCTGCATCAAAATGGGCATAAAAGCACTCAGGGTTCCAAATCCACTGCCTACTAGCAATAAAACGATTGCAGGTGTTCTCACTCTTGGATTTAGAAAAGTTTGCCAAAATTCTGTTTTGGTGTCATCTATTCCTGTCATTGCCTCTGTGTTCTGTTGATTGCCTTTGATTCCTTCTTTTCGATCGCCTTGATTCCCTTCATTTTCAATCCTTGCTGTCATCAACCATCCTGCAAGGGCAAGTAATGAAGCAGTAACAAACAAAATCTGATAGCCCCAAATCTCATACATCAAACCACCAATTGCAGGGCCAAAAGCTAAGCCCAAAGGATTAACCAAGCTCATATAACCAATTACTTCACCGCGCTTATCAACTGGCGAAAGATCAGCAACCAAGGCACTATAGCTAGAGGCAAAAGCACCAATACTAATGCCATGTACAGCACGGAAAAAAGCTAATAAAGGAATGGAAGGTAATAGGGTATAACACAAGGGGACTACAGTAGCAACAACAAGTCCCAATTGCATCGCATAGCGTCGTCCTTTACGATCTGAAAGCTTACCAAGATGGGAACGACAAGCAAGTAAACCAATTGCAAAGGAACCCATCACAATTCCAATTTGGTCAAAGGATTGAGTTAGGCTGCCGATATATAAGGGCAAAGTTGGCAACTGTGACGACAAGCTTGACCAAAACAGTAGACCAGCAAAAAAAATCGCAATAAGATTTTTGCGAAGGGATGTATCAAGATTAGAAAAAGTATTTAAGGAATGCATGATCCCAATATAAACAATTAGACTCTCAAAAACACATAACCCAAGTCATTTGACACAATTCTCCTACAAGGAGGCTTTTGCCAATGACTTGGGCTGTGATTACTTATTTAGAATTATTGATTAAATTCTAAGTTAATGGTGTTAAGCGATCGGATAGATGTAGCGCGTGCTTTGCACGCGCTACATCTACCTAAAACCTAGCAAATTCGTTATTCTTGCGTAAGTCCTATTAATGGTGTTAAGCGATCGCATGAATCAATTCCCAAATAAAAACTTTGCTTCGCAAAGTTTTTATTTGATGTCTAGTATTTAACTGGAGCTGAAGAGCGATCTCCAGAACGAGTAGGACGACGGGAATCATATCCGCCATCACGACCACCGCCACCGGAACGACCACCATCACCACGATGACCACTTTGACCACGCTTGATAGGTCTGCCACTGTTGTAAGAACCTCCGCCATCACGATCACGATCGCGTCCAGAAGGACTGTGAGGTTGCTTCGCCAGAACTTGCAACGCAGCCTGTTCGGCTTTATCAGATTGCAGTTGGGTATAGGCTAGTTGTAATGCAGCAGCAGCGATCGCTTGGGGATCATAATCTTCAACCAATTGTGATACCAAAGGTAAGAAGGAAGCTAAACGCTCGCCTGTCAATGCTTCTAAGATTTGTTCAGTGAAGCGACCAATGCGGCGTTCTTGAATCTGAGCAACGTTAGGTAAAGGTTGAGGAGGCAGAGGCATTCCAACTTGCTGTTCCAATTGACGCAACTTGTAGCGTTCCTTTCCAGAAATCAATGTAATTGCAATTCCCTTTTTGCCAGCACGTCCAGTCCGACCAATACGGTGAACATAACGCTCAGGATCATCAGGAATGTCAAGGTTAAATACATGGGTTAAACCATCGATATCCAAGCCACGCGCAGCGATGTCAGTTGCAACAACCCAACGAACCTGTTGATTACGGAAACGGCGCAATAGGTTTTCGCGCTGAGACTGGGAAAGATTGCCGTGATATTCATCAACACTATGACCAGAGGATTGCAGAATCTCAGTCAGACGACTTGCCGAATCTTTAGTGCGTACGAAGATAATTGCTGAGGTTGGAGCTTCATATTCCAAAACAGGCAACAAAGCCTCTTCCTTGGTCAAGTGATAAGGAACCAAATAGATCTGTTGATCAATGCGGGTAGGTGTCGAATCTTGAGTCTCTACCTTAATGGTTACAGGAGATTTCAAGAAATTCTTTACCAACCGCTTAACGGCGGGGGGCATAGTCGCAGAGAAGAAAGTACTTTGCTTGGTGGAAGGTGTAGTGACCAAAATTCTTTCTACATCCTGAATAAAGCCCATATTGAGCATCTCGTCAGCTTCATCAAGAACGAACCAAGAAAGGTTGTCTAATTTGAGTTTGCCTCGTTCCATTAAGTCGATCACACGACCAGGAGTACCAACAACAACATGAACACCACGATCTAATTGAATCATTTGGCGATCAATTGCTGATCCACCATACACAGTCAAGATTTTGGCTCCTGGCTTGGTATTAAAACTACGCAGCGCTTGACCAACTTGAATTGCCAACTCACGAGTTGGGGTCAAAATTAATGCTTGTAAAGAATCACTATTTAGATCCAAGCGTTCCAAAATTGGCAATGCAAAAGCAGCAGTTTTACCAGTACCAGTTTGGGCTTGACCTAGTACATCTGCGCCTGCGAGCAGTTGTGGTATTGCTTGTTCTTGAATAGCGGTAGGCTCTGTAAAGCCGATTGATTCGAGCTTTGCAACTCGTGCTTCCGAAATACCGAGAGAAAGAAAAGATGAGGGCATGGATGATCCTAAGATTTGCAGCAAATTTGTTCTACGAACAGTTCGCCTATTCTGCCAATCGCACGCGATAAACAATCACTAACAAAGCCGAAGGACATCTCTGCCCTAGATTTTAAGCAGTTAAAAAAAAGCTTTTTTATGAAAACCTCAGCTTCCAAAGATTGAGATTGCTTTGGATAGTCATGCAATGGGAGAAATCAGCAAAATGAAGTTAATTATTTCTAGTATAAACCTATGTTAAAGATTGTAAACAATCTTTTCAAGAATTTATACTTATGGTAGAGGTTGTCTAGTTTTTATAGTCCCTACCTAGACTATAGCTCAAGCTGAAATCAGTCGTCAGCTAAAAGATTTTGTTTAGATTGATCTAATTCTGTCCACAGATCTTTAATCTGCTTATAAGCTTCGCTTGGAGGTATCTTACCACCTGTTTCCAATGCACATATGATCGAGACACGATTAGTGAATTCTTGTAGATTAGCATTAAAAGCTAAATTTTCTGGGGAAAACTCGCCTCTATAGCTAGGTATGGGGTTAAGAAACCGATCTTTGTCAATGCTAGACATGGGCATTTAGATAATGGGGGTAAGCGGGACAGGCTGAGAAGATCTCAAGATCGCAGACGGATACAGATGTGGGGAAAAGCGACTATTCTGCAACCTGCCCGAGTACGGAGTCCATTAACAAAATGTTGTTAGACCATAATCTAAGTTGATCAATCTCAAATCATTGCTGAATTAATCATAGCAAACCCTACTAAGTATCTAGAGTTCTAGACCACTTATTTGCACTGTATTTAAGACTTCTTGAGCAATAATTTTGGTGCTTTATCATGGTTTCCATGCTAACTAGCTATGCTTACTTAGCAACATTAGCTTTGTTGAAAGCGATTGCTAGTCTTGCTTTACGGCGTGCGCCTGTATTCCCATGTAGAACTCCACGCTTAACGGCGCGATCGATTTTGCTATAGGCAAGAGATTGTTTTGTATTAACTACTTCTAGGGATTCAGGCGTAGGGTTTGCCTTGTAGGTATCAACTGCTTCTAAATAACTTTTAATTAGAGTCTTGACGGCTGACTTATATGATCTATTATGCAGACGGTTGCGCTCAGCAATCTGAATGCGCTTCTTTGCGGACTTGATATTTGCCACAGTTTATTCCTTTAGCGAAATGACATGGTTTAAAAGCATCCATCATCGTAACATTTTGCTCGGATTTTGCAAATATAAAATTAATTTACTTTTTCCTCTTTGACTAATCTTTTCCTCAAACGCCAATGACCTATCTGAATTTCGTTTCTTTTTTCGGCATTTTTGGCTTGTGCTTTGTGGCTTGGATCTTTTCTGAGGATCGGCGTGTTATACCTTGGCGCGTGATTATCTGGGGCATCGGCTTGCAATTAGTTTTAGGTTTTTTTGTGTTTCAGCTACCTGTGACTAGAGATTGGTTACAGAGATTTAGCGATTTGTTGAATGTTTTATTCGATTCGGCGGATACTGGCGCAAGATTTGTGTTTGGGCGATTATTTGTGCCCCCAACAGGGCAGGAGCCTTATGCATTGCTACCCGTCAGACCCGATGGTACTTGTGCTCCTGGGCAGGTCTTGCTTGATGATCTCTCCAGTGCGGCAAATGCTGCCGTCAAGCACTGTACAACGAATCGTTTGTCCTATGTATTTGCTTTTCGGGCTTTGCCTGCGGTGATTTTTTTCTCTGGTTTGATGGCGTTGCTAGAAAATCTTGGCATTATCCAAATAATTGTCGATGTGTTTGCCAAGTTGTTTTTCTGGACAATGCGTTTAAGTGGTGCGGAGTCTTTGAGTGGTGCGGCAAATATTTTTGTGGGTATTGAGGCGGCGATCGTGGTTAAGCCTTATTTAGCCAAAATGACCCGCAGTGAGTTATGTTCAATTTTGGCTTGCTGTTTCGGGACGGCTGCTTCTTCGACCTTGGCAATTTATACGAGTTTTTTAAAGCCAGTTTTTCCCAATATCTTAGGACACTTAGTTTCAGCATCGATTATTGCGATCCCCGCTTGTTTTGTATTATCGAAAATCCTTGTACCCGAAACGGGAGTTCCTGTAACGCTGGGCGGGATTCCTAAGGAAGATAAGTCCACGAAGTCGAAGGATGATGGTGAGTTGGAAAATGCTGGTGGCGAAACAATGAAGCGGATGAGTCCCATGGATGCCACGATTATTGGCGCCTTGGACGGTTTAAAGATGGCAGCTTCGATCGCCGCAATTTTGATTTTGATCGTGGGCTTAGTTGATTTGATCAATCAAATTTTTGCTTCGCTCGCCACTGTCAGCGATATTTTCAAGATTATTAACTTGCCAAATATTCAAGGAGCGCTATTTTATCCTTTGACTTTGCTAACGGGAGTATCACTGGATGATTCTTGGACAGCTTCAGTGATTATCGGTCGGCGCTTGCTAGAAACTGCGATCCCGCCCTATCAGGCTTTGGCGCAAGCTGCAAAAGATGGACTGATCAGCGATCGCACGGTGATTATTGTCAGCTATGCCCTATCGGGATTTGCTCACCTTGCTTCTGTGGGCATTTTCGTAGGTGGCACGATCGCTTTGATACCTTCTCGTCGTCGTGATATTTCCGATTTAGGTTGGAAGGCTCTATTTGTTGGCACATTGGCAACCTTAATGATTGCTTGTATTGCTGGAGTATTTGATGATGGTAGTCCTAGTATTTTGGGAGAAAAGAAAAAGCCAGATCCTGTTCAAACTAAGCCTGCGGCAACGGCTTCACCTAGTGCTGTTCCTACTATTCCTCCTAGCGCATCTCCCAGTAAATCCCCTACATCCCTTACTAATCCAAGTAGTGCTAGTCCTTCAGCTTTACCTACTTTTTCTCCCAAAGCATCACCTTCATTACGCTAGAAACAAAAAAAACCTCGCTTTGCGAGGTTTTTTTTGTTTCTAGCGATCGCGATATTGCTGTAGTTCTGATTTTAGTTGAGCAATTTCGGCACGCAGATTATCAATCGTCTCTTGCAACTCATCGGGAGTAATATCACTATCTTCAGTGGTCACGTTCCCCTTCTGTTGCTCAGCTTGTTCGAGAACCGTTTCGACAAAAAGCCGAATTTGCTCCTTTTGCTCAGCGTCAAACTTGCCCAAGGCACTCAGGGCATCGGTTACTGTTTCTTCAATGCGATCGATCACAGCCTCAGCAGTGGCTCTACCAATAAAGAAAGCGTCTAATGGTGATTTGCTCATAATTTTAATGATTGGATCTAAATTATTAGTTATTAGATTTAATTGTTAGTTGCCACTGGTCAATTGCAATTCGCTCGTAAGCTGTTGCTCTAATTGCCACTCTAAAATATAGCAACAAAGTCAGAAATTAGAAGGTGCGGTAAATACACATACTTCTAGGACTTACGAAAAATAAACCATCGTAGAGTCAATTCATGAATTGCCCCTACGATGAAATACGGGTTTTAAGTCATTTTTGCGTAAGTCCTAACTTCTATGATTAAAAAGGAGCTTTAATTTTTGGCTCTTTATAATCTAACTCCTTCAATTTTTTGAGAATGCGGCTAAAGTATTCCTGCATATAGGATTCAAGGGTTGTCATTTCTTCTTCTTGTAAACCAAAAATTTTGTAAGTCTCAGCCATTTCTGCATCAAGAGGAATACCGCTAGCAAGGACTTCAGCATAGGTCATGCGCTCGGCAAAGCTCCAGCCCCATTCAAAGCCAATGGCAACTTTACGAGCAAAGCGTAATAAACCGAGGGACATATTGGCAGTTCTACGGGTGCGCCCCGACATTCTTTCGCAGAGCCTGATAATTTCGCTGGGTTGCCATGCTTTCGGCCCTGCGATCGCAAAGGATTGACGCTCGGTTTCTTTTACCTCCAGCGCTCGAACTGCAAACTTAGCGATATCTTGAGTATTCATATAGGCGATCGGTGAAGATTCGCCGCCAATCCAAATAGTTTGATTTTCAAGGATCGGGATCGCATATTCACCGATCAAGTTTTGGAAAAATCCGCAGGGCTTGAGGATGGTGTAGTTGAGATTAGTCGATGCAAGAAATTTTTCTGTACAGTTCTTGATGTCCATCAATGGGACATTGGGATATTTTTCAGCATTGAGGATCGAGAAAAATACAAAGCGTTGAATATTTGCGCGTTCAGCCGCTTGGATCAGGGCAACTTTACCTTGCCAGTCAACATCTCTAATTCTGAGAGAGCCAGTGGCGCGGGTAGTTGCAGCATCAATTACCTGAGTTACTCCTTCTAATGCATCATCAATGCTGTCAGGCTGCATAAGATTGCCTGCAACTAGATCGGCTCCCCATTCCCTAAGAAATCCTGCTTTCTTAGGATACCGAACAAAACATTTAACTTTTAGCCCCCGATCTAGTGCATGACGGGTGATTTGACGACCTAGTGTACCTGTCGCACCTACGATCAGTAAACTCATAAAATTTTTTTATTAAAAGGACTTTGTAAACATTAATAAATCTAACAGATATTTGGTGACATCTTTTGGTAAGCGATATTAGCGATCGCTATATCTGGCTATAGGAGTAAAGCGATCTGATTTTAGGGGTAATTAGTACTTAGTAACACTTACCCCTAAATCACTGCCTATTTTTTTGCTAAAGTAGCTTCATTAGCCTAGGGTATACATCTCATGACCAGTCTGTTTCTGGAGCGTCTTCATAGCAGCGATCGCCCCGTCATTGTCTTTGATGGTGCGATGGGTACAAATTTGCAAGTCCAAAACCTCACTGCCGAAGATTTTGGTGGTGCGGAGTATGAGGGCTGCAATGAATATCTGGTGATGACGAAACCTGAAGCTGTGGCGACAGTGCATCGTGACTTTTTGGCGGCGGGAGCCGATGTGATCGAGACGGATACCTTTGGCGGTACGTCGATCGTTTTGAATGAATATAATTTGGGGCATTTAGCCTATGAGCTTAGTAAGAAAGCGACAGAATTAGCTAAGTCTGTGGCGGCGGAATTTTCCACGCCAGAAAAACCTCGTTTTGTGGCGGGATCGATTGGTCCAACCACCAAGTTGCCGACCTTGCTGCATATTGATTTCGATACGATGAAGCAATCCTTTATCGAGCAGATCCAAGGGCTGTACGATGGCGGTGCTGATTTATTGATTGTCGAAACTTGTCAGGATGTGTTGCAAATTAAAGTGGCGCTCAATGCGATCGCTGAATTTTTTGACAAGAAAGCCGCCGAAGGCAAGCCCCGCATTCCTGTCATGGTTTCAGTGACGATGGAAACTACTGGCACAATGCTCGTCGGTTCCGATATTTCGGCAGTAGTAACCATTCTCGAACCCTATCCCATTGATATCTTAGGGCTGAACTGCGCTACGGGACCTGACCTGATGAAGGAACATATGCAGTATTTGAGCGCCCATTCGCCTTTTGTGGTGTCCTGTGTGCCGAACGCGGGGTTGCCTGAGAACGTGGGTGGACAAGCCTTTTATCGCCTTACTCCTGATGATCTCAAGGGATATTTACAGCATTTTGTCGAAGATTTAGGCGTACAGATTATCGGTGGTTGCTGTGGCACAAGACCTTCTCATATCAAGGCTTTAGCCGATGCAGCTAAGACTCTTAAACCCAAACTACGTGAACCCTTAGTCGTTCCTTCAGCGGCTTCTATTTATAGTTCTCAACCCTATATTCAAGATAATTCTTTCCTAATTGTTGGTGAAAGATTGAATGCCAGTGGTTCTAAGAAAACCCGCGATTTGCTCAATGCTGAGGATTGGGATGGACTGGTGGCGATCGCAAGGTCACAAGTCAAGGAAGGCGCACATATCCTCGATGTGAATGTGGACTATGTGGGTCGCGATGGTGTGCGGGATATGCATGAACTGGTATCCCGTCTTGTAACTAACGTGACTTTACCTCTGATGCTCGATTCTACCGAATGGGAAAAGATGGAAGCAGGGCTGAAAGTGGCGGGTGGTAAATGTATTCTCAACTCCACTAATTACGAAGATGGAGAAGAGCGCTTCCGTAAAGTTGTGAGCCTCGCTAAGGAATATGGAGCAGGGATCGTCATTGGTACAATTGATGAAGATGGCATGGCGCGGTCAGCCGATAAGAAGTTCCAAATTGCTTCCCGTGCTTACAAACAGGCGACCGAAGAATTAGGAATACCAGCCAGTGAGATTTTCTTTGATACGCTCGCTTTGCCGATTTCCACAGGAATCGAAGAGGATCGCCAGAATGCTGCTGCTACCGTTGAATCAATTCGGCGCATTAAGGAAGCCATGCCCGAAACCCATGTATTACTTGGTGTTTCCAATGTTTCCTTTGGACTAAATCCTGCTTCGCGAGTAGTTCTGAACTCGGTATTTCTCCATGAAGCCATGAAAGTGGGGATGGATTCATCGATCGTCAATGCCAGCAAGATCGTACCGCTAAATCGGATTGGCGATCGCGAAAAAGAAGTAGCAAGACAGCTTATCTATGATGAGCGTCAGTTTGATGGTGATATCTGCACCTACGATCCCCTTGGCGAGTTTACCAAGCTATTTGAAGGAGTTTCGGCGAAGCGCGTCAAGGTTGACAAAGCTGATACCCCCATCGAAGAGCAGCTTAAAAATCATATTATTGATGGCGATCGCATTGGTTTAGATGACGCACTCACCGAAGCTCTCAAAACCTATGAGCCATTAATCATCATTAATCAATTTCTCCTTGATGGCATGAAAGTTGTGGGCGAACTCTTTGGCTCAGGACAGATGCAGCTTCCCTTTGTGCTGCAATCCGCCGAAACCATGAAATCTGCTGTGGCTTTCCTAGAGAAGTTCATGGAGAAGGAAGAGGGCGCAAATAAAGGCGTATTCCTGATTGCCACTGTCAAGGGCGATGTGCATGATATTGGTAAAAATCTGGTCGATATCATTCTCTCTAACAATGGCTATAAAGTCGTAAATATTGGCATCAAGCAACCCGTTGACAATATCATCAAAGCCTATGAAGAACACAATGCTGATTGCATTGCTATGAGTGGCTTGTTGGTCAAGTCCACTGCCTTCATGAAAGACAACTTACAGGAATTTAATAATCGCGGTATCACGGTTCCTGTTATTCTCGGCGGTGCGGCGTTGACACCTAAGTTTGTGTATACCGATTGTCAGAATGTTTATAATGGGAAGGTTGTCTATGGTAAAGATGCCTTCTCTGATCTCAACTTCATGGACAAATATATGCCCGCCAAGGCTGAGGGTAAATGGGAAAATCATAAAGGCTTCTTGGATGAGAATTTAGCCCTTGATGAAGTCTCGGATACGACTGAAAATACGACAACTGCGGCTGAGGATAAGGCTAAAAAAGAGGCAGCTTTGGCGGAACGGTATTTAGATATTGT
This sequence comes from Pseudanabaena sp. UWO311, assembly GCA_943371975.1. GTDB lineage: Bacteria > Cyanobacteriota > Cyanobacteriia > Pseudanabaenales > Pseudanabaenaceae > Pseudanabaena. Next base: position 10,565 of record CALRWX020000064.1, read on the forward strand.
GCGATCGCCTGCAGTCGACACCAACATCCCCCGTCCTATACCACCCTTCTGGGGAACGAAGTTCTTGCAAGGTGCAGATATTCCTATTGAGGAACTATTCTGGAATCTCGATTTGCAAGCACTCTTTGCGGGACAATGGCAATTCCGCAAGCCGCAAGGTCAATCTCGCGAGGAATATGACCTATTCTTGCAAGAAACCGTCTATCCAATTCTACATACATGGAAAGAACGAATCATCAAAGAGAAGTTGTTAGAACCAACCTTGGTCTATGGCTATTTCCCTGTATTAGCAGAAGGAAATACGGTTTATGTTTATGATCCTAAAGATATCAATAACATCAAGAACGCTGAGCCAATCAATTCCTTTGTGTTCCCCCGTCAAAAATCCCAACGCCGTCTCTGTATCGCCGATTTCTTCTCTCCCAAGGAGTCAGGAGTCATAGATGTCTTGCCGCTGCAAGCAGTTACCGTTGGGCATATTGCCACTGAGTTTGCTCAAGGGCTATTCAAGGCAAATCAATATACCGACTATCTCTATTTTCACGGTTTAGCAGTGCAGATCGCGGAAGCAGTGGCAGAATGGACACATACACGAATTCGCTTTGAACTCGGCTTTGGTGCAGAAGATCCTGATAATATCCGCGATATTCTGGCGCAACGCTATCATGGCTCTCGCTATAGTTTTGGCTATCCCGCCTGTCCAAATATGCAGGATCAGTACAAGCTTCTCCATTTGCTAGATGCAAAGCGTGTTGATTTAGTAATGGATGAGAGCGAACAACTCTATCCTGAACAGTCAACGACTGCTTTGATTGTTCATCATTCTATAGCTAAGTATTTCAGTGCTTAAATGGGTTAAAAAGTTGAGATGTCAGAGATCCCCGACTTTTATAAGCAAGTAAAGACTATGTGCAAATTTATAAAAAAGTCAGGGATCTGTACATTCACAGATTTTTTTTGATGACCTACTTAGTAAGCAATTATGTTGAAATTCATCAAAATCGAAAACTTCCGTTGATTCCCATACTTTCAGATGGGAATCATACTGTAATCCTCGCCATCTGTAATTTGCCTGAGCTAAATCCATGACGATTGGTAATCGCTATAGACTAAGATCAATCTGAGTGGTTTAACTTATCGAGATTTTTACAAGATCTGCAAGTTGGTTATGGAAGTTAGATTTCGGGAATGTGATTGGTTTGACTTATGGATCTGGATCAAATTTAATGAAGCTCCCTCCCAACAAGAAAAACAATTGCTAGATGAAGTATTTAATTCTTGGTTTTTGTTGGGTAAATTGGGCGGCTTCAATGCTTGCAATTTGCAGGTTTTAGAATCTGGTGTCGATGTAAGCTACTTTGACTACGACAACCAATCCGCTGATGATGAGATGATGTCAGTAATGCACAACATGACTGACATAGAGTACGAAAACGACTGGGCAAGATGTTGGGTAGATCTAGGAACTGCCGATGCGATCGCGATCGATACTTTGGTAAATGCCTTGCGCCAGTTTGACAAAGAATATGTGGCGATCGAAGAAGTCATTATCGGTGGACAAAACTCTGACTGGTTAGTTGAACCTAAGAGCCTAGATGACGAAGATTATGATCAGTAACCTGTTAGAGATATGCAAAGCATATTTCTAATAATATTTCTAAAAAATTTAGAGGAAAATTAAAATGCGTGTTTTACATACAATGTTTCGAGTTGGTAACTTAGAGCGATCTCTAGATTTTTATACTAATGTCCTCGGCATGAAGGAATTGCGCCGCAAAGATTACCCCTCTGGACGCTTTACCCTCGCATTTGTCGGCTATGGCGATGAATCGAGCAATGCGGTAATTGAGTTAACCCATAACTGGGATACGGAAGCCTATGACATTGGTACTGGCTATGGTCATATTGCACTGGGACTAGAAAATATCTATACCGCATGTGAAGAAATTCGTGCTAAAGGTTGCAAAGTTACCCGCGAACCCGGACCAATGAAACATGGTACGACTGAGATTGCCTTTGTCGAAGATCCCGATGGATACAAGATTGAATTAATTCAACTTAAGTAAAAATAAGAGAGGGTGCAAAGTGCCCCCTCTAATTTGGTAGAAATTGTTATAAGCTAAAAAACTGCACACAAGTAGCCTCGTCATGCGTAGTACTAGACCCCGATATAGATCATCTTGGCATTCCAAACGCAAATCATCATCTTGGTTGCGAAATACTTTAATCCTGATTTTCATTGGGTTGCCTTTGCTATTAATGTTGGCAGAACTGATTGCGCGAGGAGCGCTTTTGGCTACAGGCACTACTAATCAACTCGCGCCCAATAAAAATATAGCGATCGCCCAATCCTACGCCTTCAACTTGCAAGATGCCAATGGCAATAGCTACCTCGGACTAACAGATTCAGGTCGTCTCCAAGTGCGCCGTAGTCCTGTATTAGGATATGAATTAATTCCTAATCAGAGCAGTGATTATTGGCAAATTAATGACCAAGGCTTCCGCCAAGATTCCGCCGTTCCGATTGACAAACCTGCTGGTGAGATCCGTGTGTTTTTGGTCGGCGGGTCTACAGCTTTTAGCAATATGGCAGAAAAAAACCAAAAAGCTCTAGCTTTTAAAATGGAAAAATTGCTCAATGATCGCGTTCGCGCTCAAAATAGCAGCCCAGAAAGATTTAAGCCGAAAGAAACACCCGATCAAGTCGAATCTCCACGAGCATTACCGCCACGCATCCGTGATGGTAGCTATCGGGTAATTGCTGCGGCAGTCCCTAGTTATAGTTCTGGTAATGAACTATCGCTATTAGCTCATAAAGTGCTTGCTTATAGTCCTAATGCCCTAATTATTCTTGATGGTTATGAAGACTTGCGATCGCCTAGCAATCAATCCGCCCATGAGATTGGTAATGTTGATCAAATGTTGCGCGATCCTCTGGCTCAATATCGCCAACATCAAAGCCAACAATTTAGTAACTGGTTAAATTCGTTGTATTTGGTTAAAGCTTGGCAAAAATGGATAGCCCCTGCCGATATTGTGACTTTTAGCTCAGACTCTCAGATTTTTGGTGCTGAACAGTTTAGTAAAGATCCAAAAGAACTCCAAAAAAGGATTGATCGCTATGTTGCGAATACACAACAAATGACTAAGTTGGCTGGCGATATTCCTACTTTGATCGTTCTTCAGCCAGAGATTACAGGGAAACAAAAGTCTCTGAGTAAGGAAGAAGAAGCTATTCTCAAGTCTTTGGGTAAAGAATATAGCGATCGCGTTACTAATGCTTATACTGTCGCGGAAAAAACTCTAAGCAGTAAATTCCCAAACACCAAATTTATTAGTTTCTACCAACTTCTTCAATCGTCTAATCAACAAGCCTTTATTGATCCCATCCATCTCACTGAAGAAGCTAATAATAAAGTTGCCCAGAAGCTTTATGAAAGCCTTGAGCAGTTATTCTCAGTACAACCATCCTCGAATGCTATAAATAGCGAGCTTGCGCCTCAGTCGGCTCCCATCCCCCAACCAACGCCTATGGCTGAACCTGCAAGATCTCCTTCTGTACCAGCCAGTCTTTCTGAAGCACTGCAACGAGTTCAAGGACAGTGAAAAGTTAAGGGCATCCGTAGGGAAACCCTTAACTTTTGAAAAGGGTTTCATATAATGAGGGTCACTGAAGTAAACTATTAAGGTTAGTGAGTTTAATAAATCTTTATGGTAGAACCAATTTTGTCGGGCATTTGCCTCGGTCTTATTTTTATAACCCTTGGCGGTCTATTTTTTGCGGCTTATAAGCAATACCGTAGGGTTTAGCACAATAAAACAAAAGAGGCGCAACGCGCCTCTTTTGTTTTATTCCTCTGATTCTTCAGGTTGTTCTAAATATCGACAAATTTCATTGATTTTCATTCGATAAATATGCGGCCAGCCACCATTTGTCTCAATGTCGCGTAAGAGATTAAATAACTCATGCCGACTAATGGGTAATGCAGGTTGAAATAGATCATCTCGAATTCGCTTATGAAGTGCTTCTAAGACTCGCAAAATGTGTAAAAGACTCTCCGCATTGTCTTGGTGAGATTGAGAAATTTGCCAAATGCGATCGCTGAGCACCTCAAGATAAGGTAAATCAGTAGTTTGCCCCTGTTGTAATTGGTTCTGTGATTGGATTTCTGTTTGTGCCAAGCTAAGTACCCTCGTGCGCGATAATATGGTGATTGGAATTTTACAAATTAAGTCTTTAGTTTAGCTAACCTCTATGGCTAGTCTAAAGCACCGCCAACTCCTTAACGATCTCAATTTAAAATCCAAACTTAGATCGTATTTTTTAACAGATTTCAGAATATGCGGTATAAAACGCTCCATATCCTAAATCTAAAATGCTACCCGTTAAATTAAGAAGAGGTTATTTATGAAATTTCGTAGTTTTACGAAAGCAATTTTTACATTGTGTATTAGTTTATGCATGTTAGTAGCCAGTGGCATATTTTCTAACACTGCCTTTGCTGCTGTCCCTCCTGGCTTGACCTATGACCAAATTGTAAATACGGGTCTAGCTAACAAGTGTGGTGATATTTTAGGTACTGCTCGCGGCGGGCGTAACTTTATTTCTGTTGGTGCAGGTCAATCTGTTGAAATCACCGACCTTTGCTTAGAGCCGACTTCATTCTTTGTGAAAGAAGAATCAAACAACAAGCGCAAAAAATCTGAGTTTGTAGCTAGTAAGTTAATGACTCGCTCAACCTCTAGCCTTGACTTCGTAAAGGCAACCGTAACTGGCAACAGCGATGGCAGTCTTTCTTTAGTGGAAACCGATGGTCTAGATTATCAACCAATCACTGTCAAAATGCCTGGTGGTGAATTGGTAGCGATTTTATTCACCATTAAGGGTTACAAAGCAACCACAAATTCTGGTGTAAATGGTTTAACCACATCCGTTGATTTTGTTGGTACAACTGATGTACCTACCTATCGCGGTTCTGGCTTTATCGATCCTAAGGGTCGTGGTCTAGCGATCGGTTATGACTCTGCTGAGGCATTACCAGCAAAGCGTAACTCTTTCGATAACCGCAGTGTTAAGGATGACTCTACCTCTAAGGGTACTCTATCTTTACAAATTGCTAAGTTGAATGCTGATACTGGCGAAATCGTCGGTACTTTCGAGACCGAACAAACCTCTGACAATGACCTCGGTGGTGTTGAGCCTAAGGAAGTAATCATTCGCGGCGTATTCTACGGCAAAGTTAACGCTTAATTTTTAAGCAAAGCTTTTAAAAAAGGAGAGTCTTAATTAATTTAAGACCTCCTTTTTTATTTTATAAAATATAGGCTATAACTAGTTTTAAGACCAAATCACCTAATCGAGTATCAAAAGCTATATGCAAAAAATTATTATCAAAAACTTTGGTGCGATCGCCTATGCCGAAATTGAAATAAAGAAAGTTTTAGTTTTAATCGGCGAACAAGCTAGTGGCAAAAGTACTATAGCTAAGCTTATCTACTTCTTTAAATCACTAAGAGATGATGTGTTTAATCAAGTTTATCAAGATCAAGAAAGAGATTACTTTGTTGAGAATTTAGATATTGTTTTTGTGTTGCAAGAAAAGTTTTATAACTGGTTTGGAACAACTACAAATTTCAGTGATGATTTTGAAATAAAGTTTTATTATGAGTTTGAAGATGAATTTGAAATAGATAAATCATTAACTTTAACCCTTAATGAGGATAGAACAATACGGTGTGAGTTTAGTCAAAATTTTTATGATTCTAGCTTTAAGATTTCTATAAGTGCAATCAAAAAAATTCTACAAAAACATCCAGATATAGGTAGTCCTGAGTGGCTTTCTCATGAGCAAACCAAACTTGATTATGCCAATATAATTAGAAATAAATTAAATCACTTATTTAGTTGTTATCAATATGATTCACTATATGTAATTGCTGGCAGAAGTACTACCGTAAGTTACTCTGAGTTGTTTGAGAAAATTTTCTTTGCAAATGTACAACTTAGATTAGATAAAAATAATGAACTTGATATTTATTCAAAGGCTCAAACGGTTGATGAAATTTTAATGTTTGAATTTATCAAAAGAATTTCAATCAATAAATTATTTTTAACTAAATATGAAAGTATAGATAAGAAAAATACACAGCCTCAAAACTTTGATTGTGTCAAAAAGAAGATGTTTGAGATATTAAAAGGCGAATATATCAATGATAATGGTGAAGAAAAAATTATAATTGATTCTTATAAGTCTATAGATATTCGTAATTCTTCATCAGGACAGCAAGAAGTAATTAGAATCTTACAGGATATACTTGTTGTTACAGTTAGAGGATTACCACTACTAAGAATAGTAGAAGAGCCAGAAGCACATTTATTTCCAGTCGCTCAAAAGAGCTTGATTGAGTTGTTAGCTTTAATGGTTAATCAAAATCATGATAATCAGTTAATCATTACAACCCATAGTCCTTATATACTTTCAGTATTTAATAATTTATTATTTGCTCAAAGAGTTGTAGACAAAAATCTATCGGCTGATGCTGAAGTTGCTGAACTAATACCAAAAGAATTTTGGCTAAAGGCTGAAGATTTTTCTGCATATTCATTAGGCAATCATTTCATGGACAAAGAAGCTGATTATTGCGAATCTATTTTTGACCTTGAGATGGGAACTATCGACCAAAATTATTTAGATGAAGTGTCTGAAATGCTAGGTGAAGATTTTAATGCTTTGTATAGTATTCATGCTAGGACTTTTAGAAGAAGATGAGTAGATTTGAAAAGTTTAAAGAGCATTTATTAAATAGTTTTGTTAGATTAAACGAAATATTAGAAATAGAACTTCGCGATGAGTTTTCAATAATTGATATTGAAGATAAACGGTCTTTTATTGTAGTTGATCAAAACCTTGAAGATAATACTTTTATAATTTCCCACAATGGGGTAAACACTATCCAAACAAATTTTGATATTACAAAATTATTTAATATAAAAAATGCTCAAACTATCGGATTTATTCCAATTGATAGTGGTATTGAAGAGTTAGGGTTAATGAAGTTATTAAATATGGGTGAAAAGCGATGTGACTTTATTTTTTTCGATGAATATAATTGTTGTTTTGTTGAACTTAAATTAAATGCTACTAGTGAAAAAAGAAGAAGGATTAGGATTATACGAACGGATGCTATTGAGCAGCTAAAAAAAACAATCGCTTTGTTTGATAGTAAGTTGGGCAGAAATTATGAAGGACTAGTTCCTCAAGCATACGTTTGTACACCTCAAACATATCCCAGAGAAAATGCTAGCTGGCAAAGACTAGCTAAAGTTTTTTTAGAAGAAGTTCGTATTGAGATTTTTGAAAAAATCGAAAAAATTTGTGGATGAAACATTGGAAATGACACAAAGCTTCATCTCCAATGTTTTAGAGACTAGTTCTGTAAATGCTTTTTAAAGAAGTCTAGAGTGTAGCCGATTTCTAGAACTTGGTTGCTGCGCTTGCTGGAACCGTGACCTTCATCGGGGAAGATGACGAGTTGCGAGGGGATTTTTTTCTGTTCGAGAATTTTTTGGATTTGGAGTGCTTCGCCGACGGGGACACGCGGATCGTTTGCTCCTTGGATGATGAGTAATGGGGCTTTGATGCGATCGCTATAGGTCACAGGCGATAGCTCAATTAAAGCATCCAGATCTTTTACAGGGTCGCCATATTCACTAATTCGTAAAATGCGGCGATAGGGAGCAGTGTTATTTAAAAAAGTAATGAGATTACTAATACCAACATTGGATACACCGGCATCATAACTACCTGCGAATTTAGACATCCCGATCAGTGCCGAATAGCCCCCATAGCTACCGCCGACAATTCCGATTTTGGGAGTTAGCCCGTTGACTTGCCAGTTTTTGCGGATATAGATCGATGCGTCTTCGATGTCGGTGATTACCTTCAAGCGATCTCGTCCATTATCAGCATTGAGCCAAGTTTTGCCATAACCCTCACTACCGCGTACATTAGGCTCTGCAAATATAAAGCCTGTATTCACAAATAACTGTGCGTATCGATTGAAGCCGGGAACACTTTGCCCTTCAGGCCCACCGTGAAAATGCACAATTACAGGACAAGGCTTTGCGAGAGGATTTTGTGGTGTATTTTCACATTGAGGCGATCGATAGACAAATATAGGAATTTTTGTACCATCTCGCGTTGTGTAAGTTTCTAGCTTAGCGGCGGTAAATTGACTGGTATCGATTTCAGGCGTACTAGGCAAGACCCATTGCGTTAGTTTTTTAGTCCGCCAATCGTATACATAGCTGAGTCGTGGGGCTTTGGAGGTTTCTACACCAATAGTGGTAAAACTTCCATTACGGGTAGTATTACCTGCATAGATCTGATCAGCGTTAGCAAATTCAGGTAGAGCGATCGCTTCTAAAGTATTGGCGGCGATCGCCTGAAGGCGCGTGTAACCACCATCATTAATCGAGTAGAGAATACGCTGGCGCTGATCATCAATATCAAAGCTAGAGACATTCGCTTTTAAGTCTGGGGTAATGGGCGTAAATTGCTTGTTTTTATAACTGTAAAGACGGCGAAACTCGCTAAACTTGGGAGTCAGTACCAAGTATTCGTCAGCATTTACTCCATATTGAACGCTGTATTCTTCCTTTTCGTTTTGACCGATTAGCGTTGTAGTGGCTTTAGTTTTGACATCATATTCATAATATTCCTGAGATTGGCTACCCGTTGCCTTCGCAAAGAGAAATTTCTCGCGATCACCTGTTTTGGGATTTACAAACACATCAGCAATCCACCAAAGCCCATCACCTCCAGAGATTTGTACTTTTTGTTTAGTTTGTAAATCGTAGCGATAGATGACATAGGAGTCAGGCTTGATGTCGTTGGCACTGAAATAAATAGTGCGCGAGTCATTACTGATATATTGCAGAGAGCTACGTACACCCTTTGAGTGTTGAATAACTTCTAAATTGCCACCATCAGTTGATTGCAAATATAGTCCGGGGTTTTCCTCACCTTGGCGATCTCGAGATAGTAATAGATATTTACCATCGGGAGTTATCCCTGAGATCGCAGTGGCATCCTGTCCACCAGTTACCTGCACAGGAAATTTTTGAGCCCCATCTAGTCGCCATACCTGAACTGTTCCCGTAATGCCCCAAGTAAAAAATAGTTTTTTCCCGTCAGGTGTGACCATACCCAAGCCCGGAGAACGCACATCTAAAATCGACTCAATTGGGCGGGTTACTGTTAGAGATAAAGGAGTTGGTGCGTAACGTTTGAGAATTGCAGGATCAAGGTTATCTTTCCCCAATCCTGAATATTGAGCCTGTGCAGGAAAGACACAAAGTATCAAACTAGAGATTATGGGAAATAATAATGCTCGCTTGTTCATAAAGTTTATTCTATTAATAGTTCGTTAATACATTTTAAAATTCGGATTGTTGTAACTCACGCTTTGCAGACGGAACTACAATTTAGATTTGGTTTTAATAATTGATACTGATTCTTGCCCATTTTGATTGTAACCAAACATATAACAGAAACAATCCAGATAAAAAAGCAGAGATCGCCCATTTACTTGAATCCTTCCCAAGAGCCGTACTAAAACGAATTATAAGCGCAAAAAAATCTAATTTTGATGTCAATGACTCCATAAATTGGCAAACCTTTGTCAAGTAAGATTGGCTAAAAATATGTCTTATAATCCTTCAAAAAATCAAAATTAAGCCTGATATAGATGAAATAAGCTGTCACAAAATTTAAGTCTAGATTTGCGATTCCATCACAAAAATTCGATACTGACCCATACCAAAATATCAAGTAATGATGGAATCCTTTCTGACATTTTCCAAACATAATAAATATGCAAAGTTGCTAAGCTACTTAAAGCGATTAAAGTCCAAAAAATATGATATTAAAATATCTTTTTTAGTTGTTGAATTTTCAATTTTATGATCTGTTTGCATTAATAACTAGATTGGCGATCGCGAGTCTTGTTGATCGCGGAGGGTCTGAAAGTCCTTATCGGGACTCCACTGGATGGAACTATCCCGCCCTGTCCAAAATACGCGAATTTTTGCTTCGTAAAGTTGATTCATCATTTCTTCAACAACACTTGTAGCGGATGCGATCGCAATTTTGGGACTAATTGCTTCCAAAATTTTGGGGGCAATCTGTCCGCCCGTCCACCAGAGAATATTGGCAGATAATTTGGGTAATAAGTCCTTTTGAGCAAGGATTAACTGCTGAGATTTTTGCTCAATATTAGCAAGCAGTAACCAAGATAGCTCACCTGTTTTAATCTTGAGAATATCGGGTGATTGATTGATTAACTGCATCTCTACTTGGTTGTTAATAGTTACTGTTTCGCCTACCTTCAAAGAAGCTAAGGGCGTTTTAGCATTAGCGAGAGCTTGTTGTAGGTTTTGATAGGTTTTTGGGGTAACACCAAGGCTAATATCGCGAAACTGGGCGATCGCTACTGAGCCAGATATTAAGGTATTCCAGCCATCGCTGACATCGGGTTGGGTATCCGTAGAAATTGCCCAATCAATCCGATTAACCCCCATTTTTTGTAAAAGGGGCTGTAGGCTAAAACTGGCAAATTGCCGATCTCCACTATTAATCAGCACCGTTTGATTTTGATTTTTTATTAGCATAATCGGCACGTCATTAAAGGCGGGTAATGTCACCTGAAAAGTATTTGCTTGGGCGATCGCGTTAGGCACAAATAGCACTACACAAGCTAGGACAAAGGCAATTGTCCATCGCTGCATTTTGCTAAACCAAGGTACAAGCCAAATTGCTATAAATAAAGCATAGGCAATCAACATTTGCCAGAGATGAATTGTCCCAACATTTGTATTGGCGCTGGGCAATGAGTTAATCCATCGAGCAATATCAATAGTCCAATGCAAGATAGGGTAAAGTAACCAAGCGATCGCTGCCCCAATCGGCACAAAGATAATTGCCAATAGTCCGCTAATAATGCCGCCATAGGTGCTAATCGATACTAAAGGTGTGGTAAATACGTTAGCTAATAAGCTATAGGGAGTAAGTTTGCCAAATACCAATAGTTGCAATGGCAATGTCCAGATATAAGCGGCAATTGGCACAGATAGTAATTCGGCGATCGCAGGCGGGAGCCATTCTAAACGTTCGGAAATCGAGCGAGAGGTCGTGACTAGTCCAAAGGTGGCGAGGAAACTAAACTGAAAACCTAAATCCCAAATCCAGAGGGGTTGATAGAGTAATAGCAATACAGCAGTGATTACTAAACCAATCACAGGACGACTACGACGCTGTACTACTAAACCGATTAGGCTGCCAAATCCCATCACTACTGCTCGTAAAATTGATGGACTAGCCCCTGTGAGCAGTAAATATGCAAGTAAACATAGGCTACCAACTAAAAATTTAATTTTTAGGGAATTATTACGAGTAACAGCGATCGCGGCTCCTAGTAATAACGTTACCTGAAAACCTGAAGCCGCCAACACTGCTGCCAAACCTGCTTGAATAAAATCATCCTTTAAATCACTCGGCAGATCTACAGCTCGACTGCCTAATACTAACGAGCTAAGTAATGAACCTTCGGGGACACCTGCACCCATGACATGGGCGCGGACAATCTTGCTCACAAACCACCATTCCCCAAAAGATGGCGAATTACCCTGCAAAACTAGCGATCGTCCACTCAAACCGGCAAATACACCTTGACGCGCTAGATAGGATTTGAAATCAAAGGCTCCAAAATTATCGGCACGACTCGGCAAATATAATCTTCCTGAAAGTTCGATCGCCTGACCTGCGCGTAAACCTGTCACCTCAATCAATGGCACTGTCACATATAACTTTCCCGAAGTAGCCACAAACTTATTAGCCTCATCAAGTTTTGTTCCACTATCATTCGGACTTACCGCAGGCTCAGGATTTTGCTTGAGATCCTTAATATTTAATTTGCCAGAAGCATTTATTTCGCTCACCTCTAGCAAAAATTTGGCGCGATCGCTCCGCGTTAGACTAGGAGGCTCTACTAATTGTCCACGCACGATTACATTCGATAACGGTGCGTATTTAGAAATATCGTTGGTTTGAGGTTGAGGAGTGCGAAATTTTACATAAAAACAAGCAAAAATTGCAATTACTGTCGCGATTAGATATACCCACCGTTTAGGTCCTAATCTCCAAATCGTAGGAATCACCAGCGATAAACCAAAGCCGATTCCTAATACAGTATAGAGATTTGCCCAATCTGGCAAAACACTGGCATAAGCCCCCGCTACAAAGAACAAAGCCAAAACTAAAGCAACTTGCGATCTCCTCATTTACTCGATTTTTGGCAACTTCCTAGGTTAATTTAAAGTGTCGTCATAATTATTCCGAATCGCGCGATCGCTAAACTCTGAGGCTGGACGATCATTACTCCAAGCCCACCATACTGATTGGCAATCGCATTGATAAAACTCTTGCCATTTACGTTGATGGTTTTCAGTATAAACAGGCGATCGGCGATTAACCCATACAGCTTCAGCTTTACTAGGGGACTGTCCACACTTAGGGCAACAAAACCCGTGAGCATGGATAGCCTTTTCGACCCACGCTGGCGGAATTGGATTAAAAGCTTCCATAAACTTAGACGGACAATTAGTTTGCGGCTATTCTATGCAAAGCATGATAACAGCAAATATAGCTATAGTCAGAAACCCTACAAAGAATTGCGGCG